>NZ_CFHOXV010000006.1:136340-165121 GCF_984505615.1 Alteromonas sp.
ATCTAATAATGAAAATTAGATACAACAGAAAATATTTGTCAGGAAAAATACAATCCCTTTACAGGACTTTAATCTACTGTTGGATAGCAGCTTTATTGTTGTTTTTTTTCTTTGCATTGGATGATAAATGGATCTTAGCACGCGGAGAGTTATCAGTTGCAACATTGCTATTATTATCTTGCTATTTGGGGGGCAGAAAAAATAAAGCGTTTCACTGTATTTTACTGAATCAGAACAGGCTGATTATTCCTCAAATATTTAGCCTTAAGGGTTATGTCTGTATACCTCTGAATGACATTAACTCAATACACTTGCACAAAGATTCCCTCACACTAGCCATAAGCGCTGACAAGTACCCACACATACTTATAGATACTCATTCTTTAGAAAATAAGTCAGAGATTCAGGTTATTTGCCAGGCTTTGGAAGCAAAGCTGGCGTTAAGTGACAGACTTAATAATTCACAGGCATTTGCAGAGAAGATAAATAGTCATAGCGGTTGGGTGTATTCATCGCTTGCGGCCTTAATGGCGGTTCTTTATGCACTGCTTTATTCGAATGAAACTATTTCTGATGCCATTTACCTGGGGGGAGTAGGAAAGTCAGTAATCAGGAATAGTGATTTTTATCAGCTTTTCTCAGCCATTTTTATACATGTGAACTTCTTTCATTTGTTTTTTAATATCTGCCTTCTGGCAATGTACAGTAAAATTGTGAGCGTCTTATTGGGTAATGTGAGGTACTGCAATTTATTTTTCACTGCAGGTATTACAGGTTTCCTCGTAAGTCATGTATTTTCATCATTTGATTATGTGGTCGGGGCATCGGGGGCAATTTACGGTCTGATCGGCGCATTCTTTGTCTTACGGATTAAGTATAAGACTGTGCTACCTCCCGGCTTTATGATTTCCTCAGTAAAGATAATTCTGCTTACCATTCTTGCGGATATTCTTGTTTCTATTGTTCATCGGGATTCGGTCGACTTCTACTCACATATAACCGGTTTTTGCGTCGGCGTTGTCTATTCCTTATTGATTTGCCGGAACAATAATCCTGTCTTCGACCTTTCAGGAAGCAATCGTTTGGAATCAGGTGCTTGCCTTCTGCTTACTTCTGCGGCCTTGCTCAGTATGGGGACTTTTATAGCAAAGCTCGGGGCGTGATCTGTCTGTCTACTTTGAGAACACAATATGAAGTCAGCGCGTTATCACAACTTCATCGGTTGATTTTAATTCGGGCCGGTATTATTCCCCGGCCTTCTTCGACATCAGGTTGCTCAAGGCCAGTTTCATTTTATGGGGTTTCACTGGCTTATTCAGCAGTGAGTAGCCTTTTGCCCGCACAGACTGGCGTAATTCATTGGTGTAGTTTGCCGTGATCATGATGACCGGTGTGCCGGTTCCCAGTTCCCGCTCAACGATTTCAAGGGCATCAAAACCGGTGTCGCCGTCATCCAGGTGGTAGTCAGCCACTATGATGTCGGGTTGCAAGTCTTTCAGCCAGCCCTCTTTACCCAAATCTTCCAGTGTCTGCACGCTGGTAACCTGAATTCCCCAGCCGCCCAGCAACTCTTCCATACCGGCGCAAATGGCTTCGTCGTTATCAATAATAAGCAGGTTTGCGCCTTCAAGATGACTGTTAAATCTGTCCTGTACGGCAGATTTACGGGGCAAGTCAGACGTTAATCGTTGTGTGCCGTAGGGTAGGGTAACGGTAAAGCAGGAGCCTTTCCCTTCAACGGACGTCACATGGATTTTATGGTTCATCACGGTGGAAAGTTTATCCACAATAGCCAGACCTAAGCCCAGTCCCTGGTCATGACGCCGTTTCTTCGCTTCAACGCGGTTAAATTCCTGGAAGATATCACTCAGTTTATCTTCGGGAATACCGATCCCGGTGTCGCACACCTGAATTTCCAGACCATGTGCCCGTCTGCGGGCACCTAAAAGGATTGCGCCTTCATTGGTGTACCGGATAGCGTTACTGAGCAGATTGCGAAGAATCCGGGCGAGCAGGTAGCCATCCGAGTTCACTACGCGGGAAGAGTTGCGGAAACGGAATTTCAGGCCTCTGGCTTCTGCCTGTTGACGGAATTCATTCTCAAGGTTACTCATGAGATCTTCCACAGCAAAGTCATCCAGCACCGGCTCAATCAAACCGGCCTCCAGCTTGGAAATATCCACAAGTGCCGTGATCAGCGACTCCAGATTCTCCAGCGAATAGCTCAGTGAACTGGTCAGTTTCTGTGCTTCCGGTTGCAACGTCTGCTCTGCCAGTGCACTGACAAATAAACGGGCTGAGTTCATTGGCTGTAACAGGTCGTGGCTGGTTGCAGCGAGGAATTTACTTTTTGACTCGTTAGCGTGCTCTGCTTCCCGCTTGGCTTCCAGCAAGTGGATTTGCGCCAGCTGACGGTCTTCAATTTCTTTGCGCAGCTGGGCATTTATCTCAGAAATCTTCTTGGTACGCTGGTTTACACGCTGCTCCATGTAATCGTAAGCATGCTTAAGCGCCTTGGCGGTCCGCCGCTGTTCGGTAACGTCCTGCTCCAGCGCGAAGAAGCCGACTACATTGCGCTCCTGATCGAAGTGAGGAATGTAGGTCTTGTTGGAAATCCGGCTGTTGCCGTTATCCAATGTGGTTTCAACCTCAAAATTGACTGACTGCCCGAGCATTGCCCGTTCAATATATATTTGCAGGTTACTGAACGTTTGTTCACCCAGTACATTACGCAGATGGTGGCTGATGATTTCTGAACGGGAGCGGTGATACCACTTTTCAAACTCCCGGTTCACGAATTCATAGCACATGTCTTTGTTAACGTAAGAAATCAGTGCCGGCATAGCATCGGTAATCAGACGGATGCGTTGCTCACTTTCCTGCAGCGCGCGTTGATGATGGCTGCGTTCAGTGATGTCGGTAAAGGTGTTCAGCATGCCGCCGGAAGGAATAAGGTGGCTTTTGAACAGCAATACGATGCCGTTTTCCAGCACCACTTCTGTTTCACCGAAACCATCATCGTTCAGGCATTCGTCCATGGGTAAGGCCGGTACTTCACGCAGGGCGCTGTTCGCAAGCAACTGGTTGTATTTTACACCCCGTTTTACGTCGGCTTCTTTCAGACCGGCGAACTCCAGGAACTGCTGATTCCAGGTTTCCAGCTCGTTGTTTTCGTTGATCAGGGCCACCGCTTCTGTCATGTTTTCCAGCGTCGACTTCAGCAATTGGGCCTGCTCTGCCATGGCCGTCTGATAACGCAACTCTTCTGTCTTTTTGATGTTGGTGATATCGGTGTATACCACCACCAGGCCGTTCTCAGCGGTTTTACGCTCAGACATCTGGATCCATGTGCCGTCTTTCAGTTTGAAAATGGTCTGGGTAATGGACTCAGGAAACGCACTGACTTTTCTCTGTACTTTACAGCTGTGATCAACCAGAGGCAGTGACGCAGCGGTAATTTGCTGAAAGGTGGTAACGCCAATCTCAAAAGCAATGCCAAAACGGGTCCAGAATTCACGGCAGCGGTTGTTCACCAGTACCATTTTGCGGTCGGCATCAAACAGAACAAAGGATTCGGAGATACTTTCTATGGCATCCGTAAGGCGCTGGCGGTCCTGGTCTGAAGAAATCCGGCTTAGTTCGGCGTCAAGACGGGCCTGGTCTAATTGCTGGTTCGATTCTTCCAGACGGTGCAGCGTTTGCTGTAACTTAAATGTTCGTTCTTTGACTTTGTCAGCAAGCAGAGCGGCATCTTCGAATGACTGATAGGCATCGCTGTGGTTGCCCCATCCCATTTCAACACGGCGCATCAGCACCGCGTTTATTTTGGTCAGCTTTTCATTTTCGTAACGCAGGCGCTCCAGCTCGTCTGAAGCGACGTCGTTATTGACTGCCGGATAAGGGCTATGTGAGGGTAAGGTCTGGGTTGGCCTGGTCACGTGGATATCCTATAGCAACACCGGTAAAGGTATGGTTCAGATGTAACCCGTTAATTTGTTCACCGTAAGTGCTAAAGCCAATGACATTGTGTTCCATGTACAGTTCAGACATATCTTCTTCAAGCTGATACTCGTCGATTTCCGCCCGGCGGTGAATACAGTCAAAACCGATGAGTAACTGAATTTCACCGACTGATTCTTCCAGCAAATTGAAAATCATTGATGTATGCGACAACAAGCCCGGCGATGTCATCTGGGTAAGCACAACACCGGCATCGATGGCGCAGAAGAAGGTAAGGCTTAAATCATCATTTACCTGTTGAATGCTGCGGATATACAGATGATCACCAATCTGAACTGCCAGCGGATACATTGCAAAGGTGCGGGAATTCAAATCTTCCAGCTTCAGATTGTTAATACGGCAGTATTCCAGTGCAGCGGGTTCGGCATTAAATTCCTGCACAACCCGTAAATCCGGCGAAACCTGAGTCACAACCAGCTTTTCCTGCATAGGAGCAAGGTGATGCT
Source organism: Alteromonas sp. (assembly GCF_984505615.1). Lineage (NCBI taxonomy): Bacteria > Pseudomonadati > Pseudomonadota > Gammaproteobacteria > Alteromonadales > Alteromonadaceae > Alteromonas > Alteromonas sp. The sequence goes on from NZ_CFHOXV010000006.1 coordinate 140,807, forward strand.
GACTGAAGACTTCAAAATTGCAGGCCGTATTCACCAGCATAAACACCGCAGCATCGCTGTAAAACTTGCCATTATGAAATACCTGAGTATCAACAAAATGCTGATCGTCACCGGCAGAACCGCCGACCAGCGGAATTTCATGCAGGCTCTCGCTCAATGCATTAATCACCAGTTCCTCACGCACAGATAAACCGTCGAGCAGCGACAGTGCAAAACATTGTTTATCAATAGGTGAAGACGTGACAGCCTTTTTGCGCAGGTTATTCAGCATACCGTCAACCAGCGTATCCGCATCGCTTTTGGTAAACGCAGCGAGATTTTCAATCAGCACAGATTCCACAGCAAACAGGGACTGACTCAGCCCGAATGCACTGATGCTGTGTTTTTTGTAACCCAGCGGGGTAATTTCACCTGCAGAAGTACAGCCTATCACCGTAATGTCCGGAAAATAACGGGATAACTCCCGCGCTAATAATTCCAGCGGATAGCGGGTGCAGCAGTAAAAAACTACACAGGTTGGCTCACAGGGAGCAAGTGCACGGTAGATCTCCGCGGCAGCTCTCACCGGGTCTTGTTGTTCACTCCCGGCGCGGGCTACACCGCTGACGATGTCCTGCGCGACAGCCAGTTGTGCTTGTTGACGACTCATGTGTCCTCCAGAGGTATGGAGGAATAATATCTGTTTCACAATTGCTTAACAACAATGATGTGTTGGTTTACATGGTTTTGCGTTCATCAGCATTCCCGTACAACAGTTCCGGCCAGGCACGATACAAAGGCTCACAAACATCGCTGACGGCTTTGTCATGTAAATACCTGGGGCGGGGCAAAGTGATAATTTCCTGATGTTTCAGTGTCATAGGATTCGCGTCTAAAATCAGTACGCGATCGGCAATAGCAACGGCCTCCTTCAAATCGTGGGTAACATAAATAATGCTGAAGGGCGAAGTCGCTTTCAGCGATAGCACGCACTGGCGCAAACTTTCTGCAGCCGGTGCGTCAAGAGACGAAAAGGGTTCATCCATCAAAAGGACGCCGGGTTTGAACATCATCGCCCGTGCCAGCGCCAGTCTTTTGCTCATACCGCCGGAGAGCTGTGACGGATACTTTCCAGCCTGTGACTCGAGGCCGGTGAGTGTGAGTAAAGACAAGGCTTCGCCGGTGGGATCAGGGTGGTCCGGCGGCGCAACCAGAGTGACGTTTTCCAGTACGGTGAGCCAGGGCATCAGGCGGGCTTCCTGAAACATAAGTCCGGGCGGGCGTTGATCATCAAAAGTGATGTCGCCGCTGAAGTCCTTATCAAGACCTGCAATAATGTTTAACAGGGTGCTTTTCCCCGCTCCGGATGGCCCCACCAGGGCAACAATTTCATTCTCGCCGGTATGAATAGTCAGGTCTGAAATCAGTGTTGTTGCTGCAAATGCCTTGTGGCGGATATGAATCTTCATGATTTACGCCACCCCGACAGCCGGTTTTCCAGCGGGCGCAGAACAAGCGCTTCAATACCGTACACCACAGTAACGAAGGCCAGGGTGTAGGCCAGAATGGCTGTGATATCGAATAACTGAAAATAGCTGGATAACTGAAAGCCAACGCCATCACTGCAGCCAATCAGTTCAACCACCAGCACAATTTTCCACACCAGCGCCAGTCCGCCCCGTGCAGCGGCAATCAGATATGGCGTAATTTGCGGCAGATACACTTTTCTGAAAGTGCGCACCCGCCCCAGACGGTAAACCCGTGCAACATCCATGAGTTTTGGATCGATGGCCCGGGCACCTTCACGCAGCGTGACAGCGACATTGGGCGCTTTATTGAGTATGACCGCGATGATGGCGGCTGTTTCGTTCAGACCGAACCAGATAAAGCACAATATAATAGTAACCAGAGCGGGTACGTTCAGCATCAGCGTGAGCAGGCTGTCAGTCCATGCGTCCACTTTGCGGTTGTGGCCCATCGCCAGACCCAGTGCAGTGCCAAGTATCATGGCGGCAGAGAAAGCGATGGCGACCCTGATCAGGGTTTGTGAAAGATGCAGAGGCATGGTTCCCTGCCACTCTTCTGCCAGTCTTATAAATACCTCAGAGGGAGCCGGAAGCAAAGCGGGAGTAAAAACGGCAACGGCGAGTTGCCAGCTGATAAGCAAAAGCACAACGGATGTGAGCCGCTTGAAAAACGGCAGTTGATACCAGCGCACGGTGTCTTCAGGAAGACAATGCACGTCAGTGTCGCTGCCAGAGAATGTCTGCTGGCAATGTGTCGAGGGGACCGGTGACATCATTCTCTTCCTGATTGCGGGAAAGCGTTTCGAACACCGCATTCAGCGATGCCTGTGTTTCCGGTGACGTTGTTGTCATCGCACCGGTGCGGAATCCGTCCATCAGCCAGGGCTGCGCCGGAGCCGGATATTTCGTAAAAGCCGGCAGTGTCGCCCAGAGACTGTCATCGGTTTGCATGCGTTGCCTGATCTCTGCCGACATGGCGAGAAAGTCATTAATTGCCTTGCTGTGCTGTGAGGCCCATGCTGCAGAAAATACCCAGCCAAGTAGCGGTACTGGCGCTTTTATACCACTGTTGTTCAGCAGGGTTTGCATGGTGAGCAGGGTATGCATGCCCTGTGCGTTAAGTTGCGCTGCGAAATGCCAGAAGTTAATAACACCGTCCAGTTCACCTTGCTGAACCAGCGCGTTTAACATGGGGGGCGCTGCAAATTTTACCTGAATATCCTTACCCAGCTCGAGGCCGGCGGCCTGCTGAATGTATGCCTTGTACAGCACCCAGTTCTTGTTGGTTTTGCCACCCGCGATGCCTAAGGTTTTCCCTTTTAAGTCTTTCAGGGTATGAATATTACGATCGTTACGCACCACCAGTTGTCCGCCGTTAGTTGACCAGGGCGCGAAACGGTAGTCGCGGGAGAGGGCTTTTTGACGGGCGACCCATAGCCAGTCATTGAGGATAACGTCGACTTTGCCACCCTGAAGGGCAACCAGTAATGCCTGAGTGGATGCCAGAGGAACAACCTCTACCTGAATATCATAATTGTTCTGCAAACCAGTGTTTCTGATGGCCTGCATTTCCCAGTTCACCGTTCCGTATTGCAGTACCCCCACGCGCACCGTCTCTTTGGCCAAAGTGAGGCCGGAAAACAGCAGAAAGCAGGCGGTGATAAGGATTCTGAACAGTGACGTCATAGAATAGGTTACGTGTCGTAAATGGTTGGAATACCTTACAAAGCGTAGACCAGATTTTGAAAAAGGTACCCGCCAGAGCGACGGGTACCGGACTTACGCCTTTTCAGGCAACGCTTTTAGAAAAAGCCCAGCGGGTTAACGTCGTAGCTAACCAGTAAGTTCTTAGTCTGTTGGTAGTGATCCAGCATCATTTTATGATTCTCACGACCTACACCAGATTTTTTGTAGCCACCGAATGCAGCATGTGCAGGATAGTGGTGGTAACAGTTGGTCCAGACCCGGCCAGCTTCAATACCACGACCCATGCGATATGCACGGTTCATATCACGGGTCCACAAACCGGCACCCAGACCAAACTCAGTATCATTGGCAATGGCCAGAGCTTCGGCTTCATCTTTAAAGGTTGTTACGCCAACCACAGGGCCGAAGATTTCTTCCTGGAACACGCGCATTTTATTATGACCTTTCAACAACGTAGGCTCGATATAGAAGCCTTTGTTGAAGCCTTCAATGCTGGCAGGGCCACCACCGATAAGCACTTCTGCGCCTTCTTTCTTACCAATTTCCAGGTAACCCAGGATTTTGTCGTACTGCTCAGCAGATGCCTGTGCACCCACCTGTGTTTCAGTATCCAGCGGGTTGCCACGCTTGATTTGCTGCGTACGGGCGATAACCAGAGAGATAAAGTCATCGTACATATCTTCCTGGATAAGGGCACGTGAAGGACAGGTACATACTTCACCCTGGTTGAAGAAGGCGAGGACCATACCTTCCACACACTTGCTCAGGAATTCGTCTTCGTGCTTCATAACATCGCTGAAATAGATGTTAGGTGACTTTCCACCCAGTTCTACGGTTGAAGGAATGATGTTCTCCGCCGCACACTTCAGGATGTGAGAACCAACCGGGGTGGATCCGGTGAAAGCAATTTTTGCGATCCGCTTGCTGGTAGCCAGTGCCTGACCCGCTTCAGCACCGTAACCGTTTACCACGTTCAGTACACCGGGAGGCAGAAGGTCACCGATAACTTCCATCAGTACCAGAATTGAAGCAGGTGTCTGCTCAGCAGGTTTCAGAACGATACAGTTACCTGCAGCCAGTGCCGGTGCAATTTTCCATGCTGCCATCAGCAACGGAAAGTTCCACGGAATGATCTGGCCTACGACGCCAAGAGGTTCATGGAAGTGATAAGCTACAGTATTGTTGTCGATTTCACCGATTGAACCTTCCTGTGCACGTACACAGCCGGCAAAATAACGGAAGTGATCAGCAGAAAGAGGAATATCGGCATTCAGGGTTTCGCGAACTGCTTTACCGTTGTCCCAGGTTTCAGCTACTGCGAGCTTTTCCAGATTCGCTTCGATACGGTCTGCAATTTTCAGGAGCAGGTTAGAGCGCTCAGTCGTTGAGGTTGAACCCCAGGCAGCTTTTGCTTTATGAGCGGCGTCCAGCGCCAGTTCGATATCTTCAGCGGTAGAGCGCGGGATAGAACAGAATACTTCGTTGTTTACCGGTGAAACGTTATCGAAATACTGGCCTTTTACAGGCGCGACCCAGTCGCCGCCGATGTAGTTGCCATACTGTTCTTTAAACGTTACAACCGAGTCTTGTTGTCCAGGTGCTGCGTAAATCATAGTTATTACTCCGGTTTTCAATTTTAAAAGCGTTGCCAGATACCGGGATTCAGCCTGCAGACAGTAAATGCGCTGTCGCGGCTCCGGTCCCGGTGACCGGAAATACGTGTCCTTTGTTTCTCTGGCATTGAAACTAAGGGCTTAGAAATTCACGATACCGCCGATTGCGATAGTGTCGGCTTCTTCATCACCTAAGATGCCGGTAAACTCGCTGGTGGCGTATTCAACGGCAAATGTCACGTTGCTGTTGTAGTTGTAGAACCACGCAACCTGCATCCCCTCATGTCCAATATAGTCGGCATTTTCGATTTCGTTTTCGCCGTAAGACACAACAAAGCGGTGCGCGTCCATTTTGTAAGAGCCCTGAACGAGGTAACCCGAACTGTCCAGCTCATTCATATTCATGTCGTACATGGTCACAGGGCCAAGGCCAAGCGCTGCTTCGGTTGGGCCAAGCAGGATGCCGATGCCTTCCCCTGTGTAACCTGATGCGTGCAGAGTAAAGTCACCCAGACCTACTTTGACGCCGTAAGAAGTACCTGTAGAGTCGATGTCACCCATAGTGTCTGACTCTGAAGTTTGATTCAGGAAGCCCACCCAGGCTGTCACGTTACCGCCGTCAAAGTCAGTGCTGTAAGTTGCCTGAGCTTCAATGCGAGGAGCCGATTCCTGACGGTCGTCAGCGGCATTAACCGGTGAAGGATCGATTGCAGCGATGGCGACTTGCAGGCCACCTGCGAAAGTAGGTGAGGTATAACGAATTTGAGATGCCGGCATCGGATAGGTATAACCGCTGCCGATGTTGCCGAAAGACACGCCCTGTCCGTCAATCAGGCCCAGTGTGTCATTCACGTTGCCGTAACCAAGCAGGATTTCGTCGAGGAAGATGTTGTTACGGTTAAACAATGTAAAATCTTTACCCAGCAACACTTCACCCCAGTCTGAACCTAAAGTGGCGTAGAACTGACGCACATCGATACCGGTAGAGGTAACACCTGTGTTACTGTCGTTGATTGTGACCCAGAAAGATGAGCGGCCACCGATTTTAAGACCGTTAACTTCTTTGCTGAAGTTCATGCCCAGCCAGTTTGGCAAAAAGCCCATTTTGACCCGTGACTGATCACGTGAAGTACCGGCAGCATCGCTTTCAGAGCTGCTGTTTACGTAAAATGTGTTGAAAGACGCGTCTACTGATACGGTGGCGACTTCTTTGTCGTCGTACAAAGTAACGGCAGCGTTTGCGCTTGAGCAAACCAGTGCGGATACGGCTAAGGCAAGAGGCTTGAGGCTTACGTTCTTGTTGTTCATGTGTTTCACCTATCTTCTGATTGTTTAGTTTTCGTATAGGCGGAGCAACAATTCACATCGATCCCGGGTTACTCATGCCCATTGTCCGCTGATTCGTTGCCAGCGAACTTTTTTTGATGTTTCGAGTATTGTTGTCAGGGCCAAAATTGGAAACTCGTCGATAGGGTGGAATCCGTTACACTTTAGTCCGCCAGTGAAATGCATCCGAAGGAGTAGTTCCAAAGTAGTAGTTATGTCAGTGGCTTCCGGGGGGACTGCAAAGTAGCAGGACAAAATGCCATAAAGTGCCCGTGAGACGGGCTTCTCCGGCTGAATTTTTCCACCTACTATGAGACTGATTCATAGTGTCAGAACACCATGTATGAGAGAGTTATGACCGCAAGATATCCCTTCACATCACGGCTTACCGTGCTCGCTCAGGCCGTACTGTTTGCCGCAACGGTCTCGCCGGCAATGGCGGCGGGGAGTGATACTTCCATTGAACGCATTACCACCACGGCAACCCGCACAGAGACCTCAGCCTTCAGACAATCTTTTTCCGTCAGTGCGGTGGATGAGAACGCTCTGACACTTCTTTCAGCCACCCACATTGAAGAGGCCCTGAACCAGATTGCCGGCGCGCAATTACAACGGGGTAACGGACAGGAATATCTGCCGGCATTACGTTCTCCGGTATTTTCAGGCGCGGGCGCCTGTGGCGGACTACTTACCGCTGAAGATGGTATTCCGTTAAGAGCAGCAGGCTTTTGTAACATTAACGAGCTGTTTGAAGCTCACAGCGAAATGGCGCAGCGCATCGAAGTACTAAAAGGGCCGGGCTCTGTATTGTACGGCTCTAACGCCGTACATGGCGTGATTAACGTGATCACGCCTGATACTACCCGTGGCGGTGGTATGGCGGGTGTTGACTATGGCTCTTACGGATACAGCCGTTATAAATTACGTTCCGGCTATGATGCCGGACACACCGGGGCAGGCATCAACGCCAGTGTGACCCGTGATACGGGATACAGGGTTGATGAAGGCGTCGATCAGGAAAAAGTCAACTTACGACATCGCTATGACGGTAACGCTTTTTCGGTCAATTCCGGTCTCACCTATACTAATCTGGAGCAGGACACCGCCGGCTATATCAGCGGTACAGACAGCTATAAAGACAAGGCGCTGGCACAGGGGAATGAAAACCCCGAAGCTTACCGCAATGCGCGATCGTTAAGACTGTGGTCGAAAGTGTCTTTGTCACTGGCCAATGGTGACGACATCATTGTGACCCCGTTTGTGAGAGACCAGGACATGGACTTTCTCATGCACTTCCTGCCGGGGCAGCCGGTTGAACAAAATAGCCAGCGCGGCGCCGGAATACAGTCCCTCTGGCGGCACGGTATTTCTGACAATATAACCCTGCGCACCGGTATTGACGGTGAATTCACCGAAGGTGACTTACTGCAGTATCAGGACGGCGCTACAACCGGCTCCGCGTTTCTGATAGAAACCATCCCGTCGGGTAAGCACTATGATTACAGCGTTGATGCTACAGTAGTTGCACCTTTCGCTATGGTGAACTGGGAATATGGCCGGTGGGCATGGTCGGCCGGTGCCCGTTACGAGCACATACGCTACGATTATACCAACAACATGAACAGCGGCAGGGTGCGTGAAGACGGCACAGCATGCGGGATGGGCGGCTGTCGTTATACCCGCCCTGAAAGCCGTGAAGACACGTTCAGCAATTTCTCACCGAAACTCGGTGCAGCCTATTCGATAGATGAAAATACGCTGGTTTATACCAACATTTCACGAGGTTACCGCGCCCCCCAGGCGACTGAGTTATATCGCCTTCAGCGCGCTCAAACCGTTGCAGAGTTAAAGCCTGAAGTGGCTGACAATATTGAACTTGGCCTGAAAGGAAAGGGCGGGTCGCTACGCTACAATATTGCTGTATATCACATGGATAAAGACAACTTTATCTATCGCGACAGTGATTACTATTACGTAAACAATGGTAAAAGCCGTCACGTGGGCGCAGAGGTTGAACTGGAATGGCAAATGAACCCCGAGTGGGCGTTGATTGTCGCCGGAACCGTGGCAAAGCACACCTACCGCCATTCAGAACTTTCCGGTGATATTGATATTCGCGGCAATGATATGGATACCGCTCCCCGCCACGTCGCGAATACCCAATTGCGGTACACACCCACAGAAACCATTACGGCGGAATTAGCATGGCAACACATGGGCAGTTACTACACTGACCCCGAAAACGCACATAAATATGACGGCCACGATGTGGTGGATTTACGGACGAGCTGGGACATTAATCCGGTACTGACGGTTTACGGTCGCATAAATAACCTGTTTGATGAAGCATATGCAGAGCGGGCAGACTACACATCGTTCAGCGGCGACCGTTATTTTCCCGGTCGTCCGAGAAACTATATGGTTAGTCTCGTTTATCGTTGGGAATAATCTTTCCAGCCGTATGTAAGGTGGTATCCGGCGCTTTGGTGCAACTGGCCGGGGAGGGCGTTAATTTTCAGAACACGGCGTAAACCCATCCATGGGGCCTCGGCTGCCGCTTCCCTGCGGCAGACGGTTCTGAAAATTAACGCCCACCCCATCCGCGCACCAGATTGACGCGGTAACTATTGCCTGTAGTAGCGTGCAAAGTGGGGATGAGTCTGAATTTGAAACCTTCCGCAGCATGGATGCTGCGGCAGAGCGCCCAGGGATGGGTTTACCGCGTGTTTCAAATTCAGACTCGTCTCTACGTAAAAGCACAGCCACCTGCAGTTTTTCGAGCTATTGGATGACACCGTCCTCAAGACATTCAATAGCTGGAAAAATTGCTTTAAGGAAACATTATGAAAAAGATCGTCGTTGTAGGCGGTGGTGCAGGAGGCCTGGAGCTGGTTACCCGGTTGAGTAAAAAACTGGGCCGGAAAGGGTTAGCTGAGGTGATTCTGGTCGATCGCAGTAAAACTCACGTGTGGAAACCATTACTTCACGAAGTGGCTGCGGGCGTTATCGATAAAAACTCAGACGGTGTTGATTACCGTATGCATGCGGTGCGCAACAAGTATCAATTCCAGCTTGGTAACATGCAACGTCTCGACAAAGAGAACAAATGCATTGTGTTAGACCCCCTCTATGACGAAGACGGGCATCAAATTCTGCCGGAACGTACCATCGAATATGATTACCTCGTACTTTCCATGGGCAGTGTATGTAACGATTTTGGCACGCCGGGTGTGGCAGACCACTGTTATTTCCTCGACTCCCTGTCGCAGGCCGAGCGCTTTCATAAGGCACTGCTCAATCAACTGCTCAGAGTGAATCAATCCTGTACTGATCAGGAAGTTATTCACGTGGCCATTGTCGGTGGCGGTGCCACAGGCACAGAACTGGCAGCACAACTTCATCACGTAGCCAATCTTGCCCGTGCTTACGGCATGCCGGAGATGTCTGCTGAACGTTTAAAAGTGTCTATTTTAGAAGCCGGCCCCCGTATTTTACCTGCATTGCCCGAACGTATTGCCGGGTCAGCGAAGAAAGCCCTGACAGACTTAGGTATCGACGTACTTGAAGGAGCCATGGTGTCTGAAGCCACAGAAAATGGCTTTAAAACCAAAGACGGTAAAGAAATCGATGCCGATTTGCTGGTGTGGTCAGCAGGGGTTAAAGCGCCGGATTTCCTGGTTGAGATGGATATTTTCGAAACTAACCGTGCCAACCAGATTCTGGTCAATGAACATCTGCAAAGCACCGTCGATAACGATATTTTTGTGATTGGCGACTGCTGCGGCTTTAAACAGAAAGATGGTTCCTGGGTGCCGCCACGTGCCCAGTCAGCCCATCAGATGGCCAGTGTGGCTGCGGCCAACATCATTAATATCTTTAAAGGCGCACCGCTTAAAAGCTACGAATACCGTGACTATGGTTCACTGGTACACCTCAGTAAATACAGTACTGTGGGCAGTTTGATGGGCGCACTGGTTAACTCCAGTATGTTCATTGAAGGACGTCTGGCGCGGCTGGTGTATATCTCGTTATACAACATGCATCAGTATTCAGTGCACGGGTGGTTTAAAGGCACAATGACCTTACTCGGCCGCAAAGTGAGTAACTTTGTAGGGCCGAAGTTGAAGCTGCATTGATAGTGAGATATGCCGGGTGAACCACCCGGCATTTTTTTATTATGTTTGAAGTCAGAGCATCCACCTCAAACAGGGATGTGCTAAGATTGCGCCGTTCAAACCGGATAGAGCAGAAGTATTGAGTAAGCGCGTTATTTTTCATATTGGTCCTCCGAAAACAGGAAGTTCGGCGATCCAACATTTTCTTCATTCCCGTCGCGATACCCTTTCCCGTCTCGGGGTAGATTATCCGAAACACGATATAGACGGGAATGGTATCAGTTCAGGGAATGCCAGAGTTGTTTGCAAGGTTGATGAGCACGGGAAACTGGCGCTCGATGCGCAAAAACTGAAGGCTGTTATCAACAAATTTCACGCTTCGCCTGAACATCAAATATTACTGTTCAGTTCAGAGTCCTTTTTCAGAATTGCCACAGACATTGTCGATGCGCTCCCCGATGTTGAGATCCTTTGCTTTATTCGTAATCCCATCGAGTATCAGCTCTCAATTTATAATCAGTCGGTGAAAAGACACGGCAATACGAAGCCATTTAGCGCCGGCAGGAGATTGAATCTCGGCCAGTGGCAGCGATTGCAGAGTCTTCAGAAGCGGGTCAGTCCGTCCTGTTTTCACTGTTTCGCATTTAAGTTGCCTGAAGACAACGGAAGCATCATTCAGGACTTACTTGGTGTGCTGGATATTGATATGCCGGCAGACACAGGCCGGGGCGTGATTAATACTTCATACTCATATCCTGCACTGGAATTAAAACGCTGGTTAAATCAGTTTCCAATCTCTGCTGTGCAGGCTGAACTGGATGCTTATTTGCAGTCAGTCAGTGATGGCAAATCACGTTACCGGCTCATTGATGACAACCTGCTGGCAGACTATAAAACTCAGCTGTCTTCAACCGCCTCCGGTTTCAGTTCGCTGCTTAGCGAACATGAGTGGGAATGGTTAGCCGGGGCGCATGAAAAAATTGAAGCTTTACCAGTGCGGGACCAGCAGGAGAACAGTTCTGTTGTCAGTGATATGCTGCAACAACTTAAGCAGGACAAGCCCGGTCTTTTCCGGTCTCTCGCATCTGTTATTTCTTCGGCGGAATCTGTTGAAGGAGACGCCCAGCTAAGGGCGCAGTTTCGCCTTAAAGGTATTCATTATGTGCTGGGAGCAGGAAAGATGCTTGCAGCCGGTACGGTAAAGCGCCTGAAAGACGCACTGTCAGGACGCAGTGCCCTGGCCGGAATCAAACCGGTTAAAGGGAAGCTGGCTTGCGTGAAACGGGCAGAGATTATCAGGCAAGGCCCGGGATCCAACCCGGGTATTGTCAAAGGCGGTATCCGCTCTGCGCAGGAAGTACCTCAATTCGCCGCCCAGTTCCGGTGTTCCAATGCCCGCTCTGAGGATCCTGTTCCTCAAAACGTGACTGACGGGGAATTTTTAGCTGCTCAGCCTGAAACACACGCGGTTAAGAAGGGAGAGTTCTTCTACGGCGGTCCGGTTTTCAGTAACTTCGGGCATTTTCTGGCAGAGTCGGTTCATCGTCTGGCACCGCTACAACAGATAAAACAAAGTTACGGCGACATGCCGGTTATCTTCCTGCCACAAAGGTTCAGACAAAAATCATTTATTAAGAAAGCGGTGTTGCCTCCCCGTTTTTACGAAATTCTCGAATATCTTGGAGTAAGTAAAAAAAATATCGTCTTACCCGGTAAAAATATTCGTACGGAATCGCTGTGGGTCTCACCCCAGCAGAGTTTTTTCCGCGCAAGGAACCCGGTTTCAGCGGAATATTTGTCTTTTTTAACTGCACGTGAAAAAGCATCGGGGGTGGTGGCGGATCCTTCTCTTCCAAAGCGTCTATACGTCAGCCGTGAATCATTCCTCATGAGAGGGGCATTTGCCGGAGAAGGTTATCTTGCTGCGTTCATGGCGCGGCAGGGCTTCACCATTTTTAAGCCTGAGAGCGCAGATATCGTGACTCAGCTGAAATACTACAAAAGCGCAGAAGAAATCGTATTTGCTGAAGGGGCGGCTTTGCATGTGCTCGAGCTGATGGGCGAAATCCAAGCAAAAATTACTGTGCTGCAACGGCGTAATCAGACTGATGTGCTGTTCCGTCCATTATTAACTGCACGCTGTCAGGATGTGGCCTTTTTTGGTGATCTGGTTGAATTGCAGTCTTTGTATGTGCCAGCAAATCAAAACAGTGCAGCACACGGTAGTGCGTTGTCATTTCTGGATGCGGAAGCGCTGGCGCATTTTCTTGCTGAACGCCTTAAATGCGAAACCCTTGATTTGACTGCGTTAAGGCAGGCCACAGCAGAGGATGTAGTGCGTTACTACAGGCAATATGCCGCTGCGCTGGCCACAAAGCCGGTGACGAAACAATATCTCAACCGCTTTGAGCAGAAAGTTAACTTGATGATTAGTGAAGGTAAGCTGGACCTTCCCGCTAACTGGAAAAACTGAGCTTGTAAACACTGCCAGTGACACTGGGCAGGGATGCCCGGCGGTTATCCGCCTGGCATCTGAATCAACACATACAGGCAATCCCGGCTATGATTAGCGATTACCTTTCATCTCGTCATAAAAAGCGCTGATATCTTTCGCCAGCTTTTCCATGTCCGGCTTGTGCAGATACATCATATGGCCCGCTTCGTAGTTGTGTTTGATAACGCGACTGTTATCAATACCGTAACGGCCAAAGGTGTAATCACCGTCAAACAAAGGCGTAGCATAGTCATAATAACCACTGGCCAGCATCACTTTCATCGACGGATTAACCCGCATTCCCTCAGCCAGATCTGCAGAGGTATTGACTGTATGAGGTTCTCTGCCTGAATCACGGTAGTACACCCAGTTACGGCCCACGTCACGATTGCTGACCAGATAATCTCTGTCCCAGGTCACTTTTAAATCGTTCATCAGATAGTGTCTGAGTGCCGCATTGTAGGCACCGGAAACACCAGTGCTTGAGGCATCATACTTGGGTGTGATGTCCAGGTCGTCAATTTCATCAATGGTGTAGCGGGAGTCACTGCGGCCCAGTGCGATGCCCTGGTCTGCCAGTAACAGTTTGCGCTGACGGGTTGCATCCACACGCAGGTTACCCCGCTTGATCAGCGTTTCATTCAATCCGGTAAAATAGGCAAGTTTTGCTGCGATTTTATCGAACTCTGCAGCAGGCAGAGCTGAGCCTTTAAACAGAGCCGGCAGGTATTCGTCAGTGGCAAACGCTTTTGCATCTTTCACCAGCTTATCCAGTGAAATACTGTTCTTGTCGATTTTCCCGTGATACCAGGCGGTCGCTGCCATCGTTGGCAGGTAGGTCACAAAAGAAATCATGTTATCGGCTTCAGGGGTGCTGCCGGCGTAATCCAGTGCCTGGCTGATAAGAATCAGGCCGTTGATGCGCAGGGGGCTTTTTCTGTCGTTAAGATACGGCAGCATGGCGGCGGCACGGGTGGTACCGTAACTCTCACCGGCGATAAACTTAGGGGAATTCCAGCGGTTGTTTTTCGCTATCCACTGCTTTACCACTGCACTGACGCTTTCAGCATCGGCAGCAATGCTCCAGAAATCTTTGGCTGTGCCTTCTCCGGCAAGTTGGCTGAAGCCTGTGCCGATGGGATCAATAAACACTAAATCGGTTTTATCCAGCGGGCTTAACGGGTTGTGAAGAATTTTGTAAGGCGCATTACCTGCATCCTGCGCATCGCTGGGTACTTCCACATATTTAGGGCCGAAAATACCCATGTGCAGCCATACTGAAGATGAGCCCGGACCACCGTTAAAAACAAAAGTTACCGGCCGGTTTTCATCTGATTCTGCCACATAGGCCGTTGTTACCGCATCGCCGGTCACGTCACCCTCTTTGTTGGTCAGGTGCATATTACTCACCGTCGCAGTGTATGAGACAGTTTTGCCGTTAAACTTACCTTTGTGTTTGGTGACAAAGGACGTCAGCTCAGGGACTTCCGTCTTTGTGTCCTCAGCAGGTTTGTTTGCGGCGAAGACAGGAGAACACAGGCTTGCAGCCAGCATTCCGGCGAGGAAAAGTGTTTTCATTGTTATATTCCGGTTGTTGAACCCGTGCCATACCGGCACAAAACAATAAGATAATCACAGCCGGAAACGGGCGTACAGGGGGAATCTTTATCTTTACCTGTGGGTGCGGCTAATTACAGTTGTGCAGCGGAGCAGGAGATCAGAAGTCCACTTTTTTGCGCATCTGTTTACGCTCACTTTGTTGTTTCTTAGAGTTTTCACGGCGCTGTTTAACGCCTTTACCGATGCGTGTCGGTCTGCGCTTCTTCTGTACTTTCGTCGCCTGAGCAATCCACTCAATCAGACGTGCCTGTGCATCCTGCCGGTTTTGCTCCTGAGTGCGGAAGTTTTGTGCCTTAATCACAAACACGCCGTCAGATGTCAGCCGGGTGTCGGCCACCGACAACAAACGGGACTTTATATTGTCCGGCAGCGAGGAGGCATTCACATCGAAACGTAAATGGATGGCACTGCTCACCTTATTGACGTTCTGTCCTCCGGCGCCCTGCGCGCGGATAGCCGTCATATCCATTTCGGCTTCATCGATGCGCAGGGACGGTGTGATTTCCAGCATTGCCATCAGTTCACCGTGAGACACAGACCATCTGAACGGCCCGGGAACACGTCCAGCAGGATTTTATTCAGCTTGTCGTAGTCTGCAGCCATTTTATCCGCCTGCGCTTGTGTGAGTACGGTACCGTGACGGGCAATTCTGGCATCTTCAACGCTGGTGTAATAAAAAATATCCATGTCTGTGTTGCCGTCTTTCCAGGCGGTATACATGTTGTCGATATTCTTGCGTGAATCGTCAATGAAAATCACGGCATCGAAATGTCTGCCGGTTTTATCCAGGATCCAGTGCAGCATTTTGCCTTTATCCATGCCGGTGGTCATCATTACGCCCTGACTGTAAGTCAGCTCCCGGTCCATCTGGTGGCGGTATTCCGGCATGACGCCGTTTTCCAGCGTCAGGGCAGACTGACCAAGTTCGATGCCGTTACTTTTGAGTTCCCGTTCGGTCGCTGAGCGGTAGCGGGGATCCCGCGATGTCAGTGCCATCACCGTATTGCCCGCAAGCTGCCAGCTGGCCACAATTTCGGGTACCAGCGGGTCGGTGACTGTCATCGGGTTGAGTTCATATAACATGCCGATGGTATCTTCAAACAAACACGATACTTTCTGAGCCGGGGTGGGTTTTACATCCAGCTTTCCCCGTTGCCACTGATACCAGATATCGCCACCCAGGTCGGAGGCGCTGGTCAGCAGGGTATTATCAATATCCGACACAATCAGTACATTCGCTGCACCGTAACGGGCATTCAGGGTTTCTACAGCCAGGTTCACTTCAGCGAAATGTGCTGTTTCCGTAATGGTCGCGGAGCCGGTTACCGGGGGCGGTGGTGTGGCACTGCAGGCTGATAAGGTTGCCGCCACGATCAGTGGTATTAATGATGAGTAAATCCGTTGCTTCAACATGAAAAATAACAATTTAAAATGGCAAAGCCCATTACTCTATCAGGTTGTCTTCAGGAGTGAAAAGCCCCGGTAAAACAAATTTACCGGGGCTGTCTGTGTATAGCTTAGTGACAGGTGAGGTCAGAATACCCAACTGGCGAAAGCTGAGAATGTACGGGGTTGTCCGACGCCAACGAATTCTGTGGATTCCACATCGTCATAAATGCCTTCAAGCACTTCATCGGCTTCGCCATAGGTCCCGAAGGTTTCAAACTCTTTATCGAACACGTTGTCTACGCGGAGGCCCAGTTCCAGCGCCTCTGACAATTGCCAGGAAGCTGATACATCAACCAGCGTGTATCCGCCCAGTTTACGGTTTTCGTTAGCTTCATCGCCGCGGAAGTATTGTCCGCCGGTGTAGTTAACGGTAGCGCTCAGGGTAAGGTTTTCCATTGCCTGCCAGTCTGCATCAAATCCTGTCTGGAAAGCTGGCTGGCCCGGGATACGGTCACCGGCCTGAACCTGACGATTGCCGCCCAGCGGGTTTTGCGGACTGAAAGAAGTAAACTCAGACTCGAAAGTGGCTTTCAGGTAGCTTGCGCTGGCGCCCATAGAAAGCGTGTCAAAGTGATAGCGGCCTGCCACTTCGGCACCCTGACGACGGGTATTGTCCACATTCACAAAGTAACCCACGGAAGGGCGGTCACCGGCTTGCTGGAAAATAATATCGTCTTCAGAGTCGCTGTGGTAAACCGCACCGGCCAGTTCCAGGTTGTCTTCAGCCCATGCCAGGCGCAGTTCCAGAGTATCTGTGACAACCTGTTCCAGTGGTGGATCGGCCACAAAGCCGTTAGGCAGTTTACAGGGATCGTCTTCGTCCGCGCAGGACAGTTCTGCCGGGCTTGGCGTACGTGATGACTGACTGTAGCTGGCTGTCAGTGTGAGGGCATCCCGGTGGTACTGCACGCCAACGGAAGGATTAAACCGGTTAAACGTATGGTCGCCGTTCAGTGAGCCTTCGCCGGTTTCAATTTGATCCATCATCTTTATTTCAGAGCGGTTGAAGCGACCGGAAAACCAAACTTGCCATTCATCAGACAGGGTAATGGTATCGCTTAACAGCAGATGATAGTGGGTGACATCAGTTCTCAGGAAAACCTCAGAACCGGCATCATAAACACCGATACCTGCTACGCCACGGGTATCCTCTGCGGTGTCATTGGCCAGAATGGCAAACTCAGTACGGCTGTTAAAATCAATGTTTGCTCTGTCGATACCCCCACCGAACACCCAGTTGTGAATCTTATCGCCGGCTTTGGTGCCACTCAGCTCAAAACTGGCACCGTAACTGCGATTTTGAGTGAGAGATGTATTGGCTGTGCCGTCCAGTTCATCAGGGTCTGTATCGCTGATGTCTTCCAGAGGCACTTCCGGCAGATAACCAACGAACTGAACCGGCGTATCACCTTCTTCATCATCGTCATCGTCGTCGACGGCGTCCTCTTCTGCCTCGTCATCATCATCGTCGTCTTCGTCACCTTCCTCGCAGAGCGTTTCGCCAAATTCGGTTTCACACTCTTCATAATCACTGTCATCACCGTTGTAGGTTTCAATTTCGTTTTCACGGTAATAAACGTTAACGGCAAGCTCAACGGAATCGCTGAGATCCCATTCGTGATTCAGACTGACAAAGGTCAGGTTAGTCATTGTCTGGTCAGGGCGGGTGTAAATGGCGTCGCGGCCTTCATGAGGAATGAGATCTACCGGGATCGCTCCGTTACCAATCAGGTCGTTGTCGGCAAGAGACAATGTTAATAGTGTCCGGCTGTCTTTGGTCTGACGGCTCAGCGTACCAAATAATTGCTTTACTTCGCTGGGGGAGAAATCACGCCAGCCATCTTCTTCATAGAAGCTGGCATTGACGTAATAGCCCCACTCACCATTATTGCCGCCACTTTCAACGGTAGCGCCTTTCTGGCCGAAATTACCGCCCTGTAAGGTGAGTTTGTTGTCTGTAAAGCTGAAGCCGGTTTTACTTCGCAGGGACAATGCGCCCCCCAGCGTGTTCTGGCCGAACAGCGGGTTAGCACCGCTCACAATACTCACGTTGTCCAGCGCAGTCATGGGGACCAGATCCCAGTTTACCGTATCACCAAAAGGCTCGTTAAAGCGGGTACCATTCAGATACACCGACAGGCCCTGAGGTAGCCCCAGTAAAGGCGAAGCGGTAAAACCACGATATTGAACATCAGGCTGAAAAGGATTGTTCGTCACATCATTAATCGATACCGACAGCAATTCGCTGTCCAGTAACCTGGCCAGTGATCCACCGTTGGCAAGATTAATATCTTTTGACCCCAGGGTAGCATTCACCTGAGAGTTATCGTCGCTGTACGCGGACAACGGGGTTTGTCCCGTTACCTCGATCAATTCCTGCTCGTCCCAGTTTACCGCCGCGTGTGCTGTCAGGGGCAGAACTGAGCTTACAGTTAGTGCGATAAGGCTTAGTTTAAAGGCTTTGTCTGTCACGGTATGCATCCGGTTTTTGTGCTTTCTCACAGGTTAGAGTAGACGCTGTTTACAGAAAATTAACTTATGGTGGTAACCGGAATGGTACTTTGGTAGCGAATACCCGACTAAAAATCAGGGTTATTCACCGGCGTTATGTTTTCCCTAAACGCGATGAGTATCCGATTATTGCGCTGAAGTGTAGTTTGAATTTTTGAAAATCGTCGTATGTTTATAGTGTGAGCCGGTAATTTTTTGACTCACATCAATGGAGAACACGATGCGTTTCTGGGCTGTTGCACTATGGTTGCTGACTCTGCTACCCGTTTTGGGTGATAGCAGTGATGTTGCTATGGGCGCAAAATCAGCCGCAGTCATGTCAGCCAGTGACGGGCAGGTGCCTGAAGTTACTGAGAATACCGTCACCGATGCCGAATCAGACAGTGGCAACGGTATTTTAAGTGCTGTTCATAACGCCATCGTCATACAGCCGTTCAGCGAATATGCAGATATCCGGTTGATCCCTTTGCGGGGCCTCATTCAGGCCTACAGTATCAGAGGGCCACCGGTATTTTCCTGATGTTTATGTTCCCGCTATTGCGGGCCATCCATGATCAAATAAACAAAGGAAATTATCATGCACGTATTACCCTTATTCAAAACCGAAAATGTCGATAAACTCGCCTGGCCAGCAGCGCAAAACCGTTTGACCCTGCAGTCGCCTGCGAGTGCTGTTTTTACTGATTTCAAAGAGCACGTTCCGCTGGTAATCGATTACGATGCTAAAGCGACGGAACTGGAGCATCTGATGAAACAGTCCCATGTGAAAATGAAAATTGTGCTGGATAAGAACGACCAGTTCGCGGGTATCGTGACACTGGCTGACCTTACCGAGCAGCGTATCATGCAGAAAGTTGCCCTGGGCACGTCCCGCAGCGATCTTATCGCGGCGGACTTTATGCAGCCGAAGTCAGCCTTGCAGTCATTCGATTACGAACAGATCCAGCAGGCGACAGTGGAAGATATTATTGAAACACTGAAAGACAACGGCCAGCAGCATTGTCTGGTAATTGACCGCAAGGAACACGTGATTCGTGGCATTATAAGTGTGAGTGATATTGCCAGAGAATTACGCCTTCCCCTTGATATACAAGCACAACCGTCATTTTCGGCGCTTTCCAGCGTCATTGCAGCCTGACACGGACCGGATAAACCGGCTGGCACAGATTACTGTGCCACCGGTTTTCTGGTATAATTCCGCCGTTTTCATTACCCTCAGTAAAGATTATGAAGTTTGTTCACGGCGAATTCGATATAGCATTATCAGGCAACATCATGCTGACTCAGGCATACGGGCCCTGGAATGCTGAATGCGTGGTGGCATTTGGTGAAGCCTACCGGATTGAACGTCAGCTTTTAAAAGCAAACACATGGTCTGATATTGTGATACTGCGTGGCGAAAGCCTGCTTATTCCCGATGCTGAGCGTGTGCTTGGTGTGCGGATAGCAGCGGTTGTGCCGTTAGGTTTGAAAAAAGTGGCTATCGTAACCGCTGAATCCTCAGTGAGCGTTACTGCGCGCATGCAGCTTACCAGAATGTATGACAGCCTGGACGTTGAGTACGATTTTTTCACAACGTATTCTGAAGCAAAGGCCTGGCTCGAAGAAGCGGGCTTTTCAACGTCTGCGCAATCAGAACAGGCATTCTGTGCTCATCTTCCCGCTTCTGTACTGTAATCTTCTCTACTCTATTTTAAAAGCCCCCTTTACAGTAAAAAACTCATAAACTGGAACGTTTCTCGCAAGTCACTGTTTAATATCAGTGAAAAATGAGGAGTGTCGGGTATGCATGCAATGGGAACGTCGCCGGCAGTAGTGATGAAAGCGTATGTTATGGCTTACGAATCTATGGGTATGACACGTCTGGAAGCCGCGAATTTACTGGGTATTTCAGAAGTGGCTCTGGATCAGAGTTTATATGTGGGATTCGAGGAAACGTCGCAGGAGTGTGAAGTTCAGGTCGCTTTAATACGCCTGTACCATTTACTGTTTGCGTTGTCAGATGGCGACAGCCGGTTGATTTCTGAGTGGCTGAACCGCTTCAACTTTCATTTGAATGCCGTACCGGTAACAGTGTGTCACAACCTGGCGGGGATTTTATATCTCACCGATTATCTTGAGGACATGCGTGCAGGAGATGCAATGCCCTTCGTGGATATCAAAGGGCATATTCATGCGGCTAACGATACAGAGGAAGAACAGTATCATCGTTAGCCCGGAGGTTGGCTAGGCGCCGGCTTCGTATTCTTCCATATCTTTACGCTTATCCACCTTATGCTGGTCTTCAGACCGGCCTTCACGCCAGTAACTGCTGATATACAGCTGGTCGTGGGGGATACGCCTTTCTTTTGCCAGCAACTGGCGCAGCCCCCGCATATCTGAGAACTCACAGGCTACCCATGCTGCCGGTGTACCCGGAAGCCAGCTCAGTGATGCCACTTCATCTGCAAGACTGTTAGCACCGGTTACCCAAATCACGTTTACGCCGGCAGGTTTCTCCAGAGGCTGGATATCATCTGCGGTGGTAACCTTGATGACGGCATAGCCCTGTGTTTGCGGCCCCAGTTTTTCCAGATAGGTAGAAATGGCCGGGAGGGATGTCATATCGCCGGCGAACAATACCCAGTCGAAGCTGTCTGCCAGACCTTTGGAACTGCCCGGCCCGCCCACACAAATTTGATCACCGGGTGCTGCGCTTTTGGCCCAGTGTGAAGCCGGACCACTTGCCACACCTTCACCATGCAGCGCCATGTCGATATCCATGGTGCCGTTGCTGCGATCCAATTGACGGATGGTATACGTGCGAAGCTGCGCATCTTGTAAGGATGCCGGTGGCACTGACAAAGGATTACCATCAAAATCAAAAAGTAACTTAACGTATGCCGTTGTATCGATATCGGGATAAGCTTTCAGGGCATCGCCGGTCACGGTGATACGGCGCATATGAGGAGTAACTGCAATATTGTCTTTTACTGTGAGACAGGCGGGTTGTCTTGGCTGTCTTTTTTCCATACTTATTTTCTCTTCTATTAATTCACCACCATTTTAAATGAGAACAATTCTTAAAGACAACGCATTGTTACGAATGGTGGGTATCTGTACAACCGATAAAATAGAATGAAAAAAAAGCCGGAACACAAAGGTTCCGGCAAAAGACATTTAGGAATACACATGGAAACAAAACAATGAAAGCACTCTGTTGTTTTGTGATTTTAAATATAGAACTGGCTGACGCATTATTCGACATGAAAAACTATATCTGCGTAGTATTCCCGATACCAAAAAAAGCTCCCGCCATTTGGCGGGAGAAAATCAGAGGTTTTGGTTAGGCCGGGAAAGGCCTGGAGGGGAGATTAACTGTCAACAGACAGTTCACTTTTAACGTCAACAACGTCATCAGTGTTCTTTGCAATGGCTATGATCAAATCGCGCTCTGTGAGCGATTCAACCTTGCCGGTAAGGGTTACAATCCCTCGTAAAGCATGGACATCAATGTCGTCGCCTGACAGTCCGGATTCCAGCAAAAGTTGTGTGCGTATCAACGACACCATTTGCGCATCCCTGACTCCATGGAGCAAGGTGACAAGGTCACCCTCCAGTAATGCAGGCTTTACAACATCCAACTTGTTTTCAACTGATACTACGCCATCCAGTGACGCCGCAACTTCCTGTGCGAGTTCCCTGTTAACTTCACTGTTAACTTTGCCGGTTAAAATAACCTGTCCCTTGCTCACATCCGTGCGAATATCCATCGTATCGAATTGACCACTAAACAAGAGTGCCGCTTCTACCTTGCCTGCAATTGCATCATCCGTCGCAGATTGCGTTGGCGAGGCTGAAATCCCTTCAGCAAGAAGTGGCGTTGAGAACACAGTCATGACTGTCATTGTCAAAGCGGGAATTATCCGTTTCATACTCTGTTCTCCTGTTCGTTGTCTGTTGCAAACAATAATGCCAGTGGCGTGCCAGATTATACTTTTGTACTAAATATGATGTTATTACGCTGTTTTTAAAGATTTTTTTATGATGTTTAATCCGATGTGATAAAAAAGAGGAGAATCCGTGTGGGAAAATTTTACCTGCCAGTGTGTCTATATTTTCATACACAAACTTAGATAACTGACTATGGATAGAGGGGGAAACGAGTCATTACTCTATACCGGATTTATACTTTAGTTGAAATTTACTTTCCGTGGTCGACCAGTCGTCTTAAATGTATGCATAATGGGCAAGTCGACCACCAGTCTCTGATACCGCCATGAATATTAATAAATGTGAAGATGAAAAGATTCACCTTATTGAATCTGTTCAATCCTTTGGATACCTGCTAGCAGTTGACCCTGTCTCCTGTCAGGTGAAAGTGACCAGTGAGAATTTATCTGACATTCTCGCGACTCCGGTTTTGCCGGGTCAGTCATGCTTCACAGAAATAGTAGAAATGCCGGACAACGGTCAGGAAATTTTGTCTTCCCTGTATGAGCAGGCCAGAAGCACAGACCGGCGTCACAGTTATGAGTGGACCTTTAAAAATAAAATCTACAAAGACGGGGAATGGCATCAACTGGTAAACAGTGTCATCTACGCAAGCGGTGAACTGCTGGTCGTGGAGTTAGAGCCGTCACCGGTTCTGGCAGGCAGTGTATCATCTAAGTGGACGCCTACAGATACGGATATCCGGCCGTTATTGCCCAGCTTATTTGATTTGCCAACGGTTGAAGCGGTGGCAGACAAGATCGCATCGGCGATGAGAGAATTCATCGGCTTCGATCGGGTGGTGGTGTACAAGTTCGATAAAGACTATGCCGGTGAAGTTATCGGTGAGGACTGCCATGAAGATTTAGTGCCGTTCAAGGGGCTGAAGTTTCCCGCATCAGATATTCCTTCTCAGGCTCGCGCCCTTTACGTAAAAAACATGGTGCGCTGCGTCTATGATACCGATGAGACGCCCGTTAAGCTGATCCCGTCACTGAGTGAAAGTGAACGCAGCCCTTTGGATTTATCGCTATCCATGATTCGGGGTGTGTCGCCGGTGCACTTGCAGTATATGCGCAATATGGGGATCCGCGCTTCGTTCTCAGTGTCCCTTATCTACGAAAACAAATTATGGGGCATGATTGCCTGCCACCATCGTGAACCCAAGTATGTTGAGCAACGCCGGCGGTTAATTTGTGAAAGCTTAAGTCAGGTATTTACCTATCAAATGCACGGCAAGAGTATTGAGGTGAAACGAAACTCTTATCAGACCCGCCAGCAGCACCTTAACCGTATCATCAATACGCTGACAAATAAGAGTAACCCTCTGGATGGCATAAAAGAGGTGCAGACGGCACTGCTAAATACCATGCGGGTATGTGGTGTTGCCGTTGTAACGCCCAATTCACACTATCTGATTGGCAGAACACCAAGCTTTGAAACGGTGTCTCACCTGTTTCACAGTTATGCCAAAGACAGCAACGGTGAGTCTAAAACCACTGCACTGACCCGTATCAGCGATGACATCATTGCCAACTTTAAATTAAACGGGGTCAGAGGCCTGTTCATTTCTCCCGTGTCCAGTCGTCACGGGTATTACACCATGTGGTTCAGGGAGCCGGTGGATACCACAATCCGCTGGGCGGGCAAAGCTGCCAGCGAGTCTGATGTAAACAAGTCACTCACTCCGAGAGACTCTTTTGACACCTATATTGAGTCAGTCGTGGACCAATCCAAAGACTGGTCGACGGATGACACATTACTTATTGAGAGCTTTGAGCAACTCTTTATCCCTTATGCACTGGGCATGAAAAGTTCACTCGACAGCCAGGTAGCAAAACTGGAAGAACTGGATAAAGCCAAAGATCAGTTCCTGGCCAGTATTTCTCATGAGCTGCGCACGCCGCTCAATTCGATAATGGGCTGGACGGATTTAGCCCTGATGGACACATCCAATCATGAAAGGCTGGTGGAAGCACTTAATGTTGTAAAGCGGGCATCCA
>NZ_CFHOXV010000007.1:0-14484 GCF_984505615.1 Alteromonas sp.
AGGGACCAGTTGCGAATATATTCGAGATCATACTGAACGCGCATTTGCATTTTTTCTACGGTGTCGGTTTCGCCACGCCATCCGTTTACTTGTGCCCAGCCTGTGATACCTGGTTTAATTCTGTGGCGAAGCATGTAGTATTTAACGGTTTTACGATACATCTCATTGTGTGCGACAGCGTGTGGTCGTGGTCCAACAACAGACATAGTGCCTTGCAATACATTGATAAATTGAGGAAGTTCGTCGAGCGATGTGCGTCGCAGGAAAGCGCCCACTTTTGTAACACGAGCGTCGCCTTTTGTCGCCTGGGTTACTTTCTCACCATCTTCCGTTACCGTCATAGAACGGAACTTCCAGACTTTGATTTTCTTGCCGTCTACACCGTAACGATTTTGCTTGAAGATAATCGGGCCTTTAGAGGTGAACTTGACTGCTGCTGCAATAAACAGCATTGGAATTGCAATTACCGCGAGGATGCAGGTTGCGAGAAAAATATCTTCGGCCCGCTTAATTGCCGTAGTTGCGCCCCGCATTGGTGTATCGAAAACACTGATAGTTTGCAGGCTACCCACATTACAGAGACGTGAATGAACCATGTTGTACATAAAGAAATTTGGAACGAAGTGAACTTCTGCGTTTGTGTCGCCTAACCGGTGTAATACTTGCTCAATACGTTTATTCGCCGTCATGGGCAGAGTAATGAATACTTGATCAAATTCACCGTTCTGCACAGCTTCAACGGCATCATTAATATTACCTTTGACAGACATGCCGTCAGGTATGGCAAGTCGGTTTAATTCCCGATCGTCATACACTCCACCTAAACGGAAGCCTGTTTGCGGATTTCGCTTGAGTTCATTTGCCAATGCCACAGCATTTTCGTTCATGCCTATGATGGCTACATGTCGACTGTTATAACCCTTGGCACGGACTTGATACAGAAAAGCGCGCATTGCCATGCGCCATGCGCAAAGGAATAACGGCGCGACAAATAACCAGCCAACAACAGCGATGCGGGAGTAGTCTTCGGAGGTTTTAGTAAGGAAGAGGTACACTAATACAATAACAGCGCTGACTACCCAACTAACGACGGTATAGAACAGTAGTTCTTTAGATGTACCAGCCCGCCAGGAGCGATATATCCAGAAAAGCTCGGCAGAAAGAAGATAGGTAGTACTGCCAATTAAACCGAGTAGATGATAATGCACATCGATAGCAATACCGTAAACATTACAAGCGGCAAGCAGCGTTAACTGAATAATTAAGAAATCAACAAAACGGTATACAACAGCGAATTGATTGATATTGTTTCTAACGAAACCATTTCCCATGACTTACCATCCTTGAATAGTGAATGATTGATAATTGAAACAGGGTTACTTTTGAAGTCTTGTTAGTGCACCGCTTCATCTCAAACGCACAAACGCAATTTCAATACCAACTTTTTATTATCAACTTGCTCAGCTACATTCCCTTGTAATTTTCTTACAACAAAATTAAATATTTATAATATGAAGTGAACCTTTTCGGCAACTTTACCATAGAAAGACGAGTTACGACGAAACTATGATTTATATTTATTTATAATTGAAGCAGTGACGCCAGAAGCTGAAACTGTAAAAAAAACTGACATCAGTTATTCCACTTTTCGAACTTTGACGTCAGATTTTACAACTTATACCAATACATTAAAAAGCGATTAACACTTTGCGATATTATGTAGTTTTATTTTGCTTTTTAATGACAGAGGTTCAACTAAATTGCGTAAGAATGTTCTATCTGATAAGTGAAACACTCTTTTTTCCGTCCAGCCGATTAAATATACACTGTTGAACTGTAAACTAACGCGACAGTTTTAGGATATATATTTCTTCAATTACAATCAGCATTGGATTTTATTCCTGATGATAGGAATTGATACACTGCCCGAAAATTATTACAAAAAATTACCAAAAGCTGGTTATCAGATAAACTTTCAATTTACCCAGCCTCAGATGCAGCTATAAGTATAATGCGGCCCAATTTACGCATCACTTTGGTGCACGACTTAATGAGCTAAATTGGTGCATTATGCATCATCAAAGCACTGATGAAAAACTTAAATTCAAAATTTCTGGCAGTATAACTGCATCTAATGGAAAGCTTCTGACGACTCATGGCGTACCCTATTTTGAATCAGATCACTCTGGATAACAAAGAAAATCAAGGACTCGAGCCGCTTACCCTATCGCTTACAAGGCTAGTTTTGGCATCGGGCTCATTACTTTTTGCCGGCTGGTGTTTGTTTTTAGCGTCAGATTACGTTGAACTGCACCGGCTGACTGAAACTATTTCCGGTGAAAAAGCGTTGTCCCGGTCAGCGCTTCCGGGTCCCGGAGATTCACTCATTCCGTTTGAAAACTACAGCGAAGCATTAACCGGGTTATCAATGCGGCAACCGGGAGAAGCAGAGATCCCGTATCTGCAGGCTTCACTTGCCCTGCACAAATTGCAGATTGCTCGGGTTGGCGGTGAAAACAACGTGCCGGAGTTTTTTAATGCGTTTATCACCAGAATTCACGCGCTACAGCCAACACATTATCAGGCATTTGCCCTTACTATGGCGAATGCACCTTTAACCGGTCAACCTGTCACCGCATATCATGATTTACTCAGAACATGGCTACCGCTGGCGCCAAATGAAGAAGAAGTGCAAATTAATGCGGGTAGCTATCTGATTGCGCACTGGGAGGAATTACCTGCCGACATTAAGGAGCTCGCCCTTCCTGTTATTCAAAGCGGATTAAGACAACAGCCGGTGAAACGTATTCTGATTCAGGCCATGAAAACCCATAATGTGATACGCCCTTTTTTAAAAATTTCACCTGACAGAGCAACAACGGCGAAATTAAAAGCGATTACCGGCAATCCGGGTACAAATCAATGATAAACAGGTTTGTAAATCGCGCCGCTCTTGTATTACTGGGTAGTCTGTTTGTTGTTTTCCCCTGGTTTCACGGACTTGATTTAAAATGGGAGCAGGTGCTTGCCGCGGCTTGTATCAGTATTTTTTTTGCACTCTCCGTTCTCTCATCCTCATTCCATTTTAAAGGCAGCATCCGCTACGTTTTAATAATGTTCGCGGCATGGCTTTTATACGCAGCCTTGTATCTGATCCCGCTTCCCGCTACCGTCACTGACTTTTTGTCCCCGCACATGAGCCACTGGTACACGTTAAATGGCCAGGAAAATGAAGTACGGCTGTCTGTTTACTATCAGGCCAGTCTGATTGAATGGATAAAATTTCTCGGAATAGCACTACTTTTGCCTTCGGTATGGCTTCTCTGCCATTCAGAAGAGAGATTGCACAAACTAATTATTATTCTGGTGACCGGATGCACCATCACAGCACTGTATTCTTTGCTCAATTTCTTCAGTGGAGGTCAATTTGAACTGGTGGGTAACATTCCGCCATGGGATTTGAAGTGGCAAGACGGCATAAGAGGGACCTTCAGCTATAAAAACCAATATGCACTTTACATTGCTTTTGGTATTGCACTTTCTGCAGGTGTGCTGGCCGATAATATCAGGGGCCGCCGCAACCGAATGGTTACTGTAACGCTGATTCTGACTCTGATAGTGCTTACTCTTACCCTTATCAATACCAGCAGTCGTGGCGTTATTGTCGCCTTAGCCGGCGGATCAGGACTCGCCGGCGCGATGTTCCTGCTGCGTCATAAATCACTTGTAAAAGAATGGTTGTCTGTAAAGCGCATTGCTGCCGGTGCGGTAATGTTACTCGCAGCTGCTGTTCTTTTCATGCAGTCATCGGTATATGACCGTTTTGCTCACCAGAAAATGGCCGACAATGGCAGAATGCACCTCAGAAATACTGCTATCAGTGTTATCAGTGATCATCCGGTGACAGGCACAGGTCCCGGTACTTACCCTTATATTCAGCATGTCTACAAACCGATGGCACTGGGCATTTCTAAGATGTCTAAGCGGGCTCACAATGACTACCTCGAAACCATGGCGACAACAGGTATTGTGGGTTTCCTGATACTGGCGATGCCTTTGGGGTACATGCTCTGGCGGATTTTCAGGCCTGTAGATTGTGCTTTCAATGGCCTGCTGACAGGTTGCAGGGCAGCGATAGCGACTTATTTAATTCAGGCCGCTTATGATACTAATGCAGGAATATACTTCCTGCCTTTGCTGTTTATAACGGTACTGACAGCAGCATTCGTACTGTGCGAAAAGTTTGCCGTACCGGACTCCGGAATAAAAGCAGATCAATGCTCTAATGACAGGAATTCGTAGTCAGGACCGGTAACAGTAAACACAAAGGCCCCCCAATATCTCGGATCGCGGAATCGACGCTTTGACGCCAGCAGCACCCTGGCATTTCGCATGGCATCCGCGATGTCGCCTCCGTTACCGGCCAAAGAAACATAGAAATGTTGCATAAATTCAGCTGTTGCCCGGTCCGGCACTTTCCAGAGCGTTGAAATGGTTGCTCCGGCCCCCTGATAGAGAAATCCGTGGCTTAAACTTCTCATCCCGATCCCCTGATAGGATTTGCCCATTTCCGTTTCACAGGCACTGATAACCACTAAACGGTTGTGAAAAACATGAGAGAACAGATTTTCATAGGATATATAGCCCTGATGTTCATTTTCATCGCCTGTTGCAGTAACCAGCCCCACGGTTTCCGGCGACTCCGGCGAATACCAGGCATGACTGCCTACATGCAATAAGGAAGCATCTCTTGCAGCCGCGGAAGTGATGCTTTCGTTTGTTGCATCATCACCGGTAAACACTTGTAAGGGGACTGTAGGAAAGGAAGTTGCCAGTACATCTGCTGCTCTCGCTGTCCATGGTAATGGAGGAAACCCTGCGCGCCACTGCATTGCCTCACTATCAGACATATATTCAGGTGACGGATTCGAGGGGTTGGTAAAAGCAACAATATTACCGGCGGCGCTGTTTTCATCTCCGGCGCTCTGATAGTCCATCAGAGACAAGATCCTGACGAGCCCCATTTCAAAACCCAGATAGCGGGTTCCGGTTTTATCATTCAAAGCGGCAAAAGAACTATTTCTCCACGGCCCTTCAGGCAGTAAATACAGGGTTTTAAAGCCATGATACTCCGTCAGCCTGCCGCTTATCCACGCAGTCAGCGCATCCGGGCTGAATGCGCATTGTTGTTCTATGTAAGGGCCTGAAATAAGATAGGCGCAACTCTTATTCTCCAGTGCAAAAATTTTCAGGATAGCCCGCTTATTTCCCAGGCTCTGACGGATTTTATCTAACGAGAATGTCTGCACAGGCTCACTATCACTAAGCTCCCTTTGCTGACCGGCCAGTTGAACACGCTCCCAGAGTTTATCTTTGAGAAATTGCTTATCATCATTATCTGCTGAAGATTGAGGGTCAGGCATAGCGGCGTTTGCCAACATCCACTCGCTTTGCAATGTCTCATCCACTTTTTCATAACTCTGGCTGGCCAGGGCCATTCTGTGCCGGTTGAAAACAATCGCGGAGAACCTTTCAGAGATAAACAAAGCTTCCTCTATAATGCGCTCATCGTCTGAAGGCAGAATGGCCGATAAGTAATTGTTGATCAGTCTGCGGGACTGACTTAACCAGCTCATACCGGTTTCATTACTGCTGAATTTTGTTGAAGCTTCCGTAATACTGGCGAATGCATCGTAAAAAATGCCGGCGATTTCAGGAAGATGCTCGCTACCCCCGGCCTTTAACAGAGTCATTCTGGCATTCGCAAGTGCCAGGCTCACTGACAATGTCATCCGACGATGCTGGCTGATGTCTTCTATCAGTGTTTTAGCCATCCCGTAACGCTTAACCAGTAACAGCACCTCCAGCCAGTCACTCATCAGTTGGGAACGTTGAGTCACAGAATACTGGCCAGTGAGATGTCCTAATGCTCTTACACAGGCATCTTCGTCAAACTCTGCAGGCGACAATCTTGCTCTTATTCTTGCAAATAAAACCTCGTATCGTGATTCCTGAAGTCTGGTGCGCTGCAGAGGAGCCAGTTCGTCCAGCCAGCTTTGAGCGGATGCCAGATCATTTTTCGAAATCGCGATGCCGGCAAGAGAGATCAGTGTATCTACGAAATCAGTCGTGAAGTTTTCTGCGTTACTTACCTGTAATACCTGCTGATAATATCGTTCAGATTTTTCAATATCTCCCACCAGCATATAAGCCCGACCCAGGTTAGCATAGCTGACGATAAGCTTTTCCGGTGCCAGATTATAAGTATGGCGGTAAACCGACTCTCTGAGCGTGGCAAGATACTCAGGCAGCTTCCCCTGATGCCGGTATACCCAGGCCAGATTATTGGTGAGATCGTCCAGCATCTCCTGCTGTTGCAAATTTTCCGGAGCTGGTAAACAGGCAATACCCTCTTCCAGAAACTGTTCAGTGCGGGGTAAATCTGCCACCGACTGAAAATAACTCGCCAGACCATTATTTATTTGTGCACAAAGATGGGGATCGGTACCGGCCATTATCCTCGCGCTACCAAGTTGCAACTGTGCGTATCCGGACTCTCTGACTGACGAGTCCTCAGACAGTACATCATTAAAGCCACAAAATCCGTAGAATACGGCTTCCTGCTGATTATTTTTTGCGCTACCCCGCAGCTCCGGGGAAGTACAAACCTGTGCAACTTTATCGTACTGGTCTATAGAAAACGTGCTTTGAAGGTATATCAGCCTGATTGTGTTTTCATAAGCAGACCCGGCGAAAACATCCCGTGAAATAGCTTCCGCCGCAAGCGAAGCTGCTTCCCTGTAGGCCATATTTTCCAGTTTTATCAGCAGATTTCTTATCAACCACTCATGATAGTAAGGGTCATTAATACTGACAGACTGCGCCCCGATTTGATCCGCTAAGTCATCAGGCAGCGACAGGCCTTGCTGAACATACCCGGTATCAAACTTAGCCAGCAAAGCCAACAAAGAGGCCTGCTTAACGTCATTAACGTTTAATGCCGACGCGGAAAGGCCGGTACATTGAAAGAAAACACCATCCTGCTCATAAACCTGATTAAGCGCAGCCCATCCGGCAGGCTCCCCACACAACGTGTGCGGAGCTGAAGAAGAAGCAAAAACTGACGTCGCAAATACAAAGAAGACCGGTGCTGCAAGGCCTGCTCTGCGGAGCATACCTGCAATAAATGAATTCCTTGTAGAAAAACGCATTCGTCAGTTCCTGCCGTTTTTTCAGTCGTCGTGTTTCCAGCGATAGCTTGTCAGAATGAGCTCTGACGGATCACCGTCGTTGACCGCCGGGCCATCTCTCAACCAGGCGAGTGTTGACGTGTACTCCCGTACCGTTTTTTCTTCATGCTCATATTCATAGGCTACAATAGAAACCCGTACCGATTTAAAACCTGCCACATCGGTGCCCTGCGCTGCATCTAAAGGAATGGTGTTAGAAATAAAAATACCCGATTTATCAATGACCTTAAATTCGCTGAGTTTCATAATAGCTTGCGCGGTACCATTCCATAACCCGCCAAGAACCACCTGGTAAGTGCCTTTTTTCTCATCAAAGATGAACTTTACCGGATAGTTTTGTCCCAGCCCTTCAGGGTGATAACTACTTAACGAAGGGACAATTGTGCGGTGATTAACATAGTTGACGCCGGCTTTACTGGTTTGCCAGTATCCGTCTTTCAAAGACTCCACGGTGGTTTACTCCTTTTTACATAAAATTGCAGACATAGTAAGAGATGCTGCGTTTTCTACGCCACACTGCTTGCTGAACTGATCCAGACAAATGGCGAGTTCTTGTTGTGTTTCTTTTAGCGGGAATAACTGTTTTTTCGCGGCATTGATGGCATGCAGTAATACATCAGCGATAATTACGCTGCCCAGTTTTCC
Source organism: Alteromonas sp. (assembly GCF_984505615.1). Classification (NCBI taxonomy): domain Bacteria; kingdom Pseudomonadati; phylum Pseudomonadota; class Gammaproteobacteria; order Alteromonadales; family Alteromonadaceae; genus Alteromonas; species Alteromonas sp. Next base: position 7,896 of record NZ_CFHOXV010000007.1, read on the forward strand.
CATTCTGTGCCCCGGATTGTCCTCCTGAGCGGAAGATTCGGCGAGCAGAAATGGCCAGAGCGGCAGGCGGTTTTCCCTGTGAAGGGTATAAAACAGTGATGCCTGATTCATCGGATCCATCTTCAACTCTGTCAGCAGTGACTCGCTGTCGTCCATTGTCAATCCGCAGCCCTTAAACAGTTCAGGGTATTCTCCCTCAAGATACTGTTTACACTCCTGAACTGTCATCAATTCTGCTTTCATGCCAGCGGCAATATTGCGCTCTGCGATATTACGGGAAACCGGTATCCCACCCATGCCGGACACTACAATTAAGTTAATAGGCTGAACTTCCTGAGCAAACTCGCCGAAAAACAATGACCAGTCAATGGGCGGAATGGCCTTTCCTCTTTCAGCCTGATGAGTCAGCAGTGCATGTAATGTGAAACTGTCATTTCCACGAAGTTTATAGGTTTCGCGCACCATACTGTGCCCGAAACGAAACGCTGCGTGACTGAATTCATAGGGCACTCTTGATATGTATTCGTCGCTCCCGAGTATGGTGACAGCGGGCGGCTGTTCAGAAAAGTAATAGTCATAAACCTGCCGGTCCAGAATGGCAGGCAACCATTCATGAATAACCAGATGGTGAAATAAAGCGACGGTAATTTGTTGCGCTTTACGAAACCATGACACGTCCTCGCAGAGGTGAGGTAACTCGCGCTCCGGCGATTGGCATAAGCTTCCCAGTATACGGTTGTGAATGCGCTGCCACTGACTGTGAAATTGAAGAATTATCGCATTGTCATTGTTACGGGGTTCGAACAGCAGGGGCGTACCACAATTATCGCGCAAACAATCCCAGTCATTATCAGGCAATCTGAAAAAGCCCTGCTCATCGGTAAGCCAGTGCGGAGGTAAGCTTCCTGATTCACCGTAGAGGCTGTCCATATTCAAAGCCGGAGAGACTTGCCTTGATGAATAGTGATTCTGTGCCGGATGAGTGGGTGAAATAATGTCGTGGGCTATCCACTGCCCCCAATAAGTAAATCCTGCCGGTAACTTGCCGGGATTCAGAGGAATTTTGACAACATTTTCGCTTACTGACTGCTCCGGAGGGTGAACAGGGTTTTCACTGACCGGTGTCAGTAACGCTTGCATGCCAGCAGAGGTGTAAGGAGCCTCAGGCGTTTCGGAAATGGGATCGGACCAGGGAATAATTGCAGCGACCATCTCTGCAATTTCCTCTTTAGCAGGCAGCGGCATCCGTGTTTTTCCGAAAAGATAATCCCTATCTTCACCACCCATTTTTTAGTCCTTTTTTACTTCCAGGGAGAACCGGTTGATCTCAGTATTATCATTATTGCCACCATGACGGGACAGAATCAGCTGATAATTTCCGTTATCGATATCTCCGGCACGGATAACCAGCGTGATTTCATTATTATCATTCGGCTTCAATAGCCGCGACTCAATTTCTTCTCCCTTTGCATTGGTCAGGAGTGCGTAAACAGAGCCGCTAAAGTCTGGCGGTGCATCACTGACGATGACTTTAAATTGCTCACCGTCATTGAAATGTAAAGTCACAGGTTGAGTCACGTGACTACGAAAATCTTCAAGATAAACAATTGCCGGACTCACTTCCGGTCCGGATGTTACCAGAGCTGCCGGTAGCCAAATCCAGGCTGAGATTCCGGCGGCGAGAGCAAAAGCTCCCCATGCTGGCAACGAGGCTGTCTTTCTGACTTTCTGAGGTAATACGGCCACATCAGGTACAGCCTGACTTAGTGACTGGCTAAGTATCACTTGTTCCGTCAGCTCATTTGAATCGAGCATAGCAACTTCAAAGGCAATTTCTTCATCAGGAGTCAGCTGCTTAGCAAGATAACGCCGGGAGAATTCATCATTATATTTTTCAGACATAAAAGGCCTGGTCAGTTTTTTGGCCTGATTGTGGTATCCGGCCATTCTGTCCATTAAAGTGCTTGTGAGAGACGGAAACTCTCACCTCTTCCGTAAAAGAGATAAATTGCGGAGAAAAAGCATTCTGCCCGCCTACAGGCGCAAGCAGCATCAGCACGATGACACCATCGATAATCTGCCTGACATTGGAAGCAGCTTCATCATCACCTTCGATAAGTTGTCTGAGACGCTGTCTTGCACGAAATAATACACGGTCAAAGTGAGCCGGCGTCAAATCCAGACTGTCGCAAATGGTGCTTTTGTCCTCATCATGCAGATAAAAACGACTGAGAATTTCCCGATCTCTTTCTGTACCCAGTTGATTTAACACCCGGAGAACCAGATTTGACGCATCACGCTCGTGCAGTTGGTGCAGCAAAGTAGGGTTTTGCGCAGCAAACGTGTCGGTAAGATGTGAAACATCAGTTTGTCTGCGGGTTTGCAAACGCCGGTAGGCAATCAGCGTATTAATACCTGTCTGGCGAATAAAAGAAGACAGCGCATCCGGATTGCGGAGATCACCATCGCGCAATTTTCTGAGAACAACGACGAATGTATCCTGAGTGAGATCTTCAGCCAGCGATAATGAATCGGTTTGTCGGTATAAAATAAAAAGCAGCCCCTGATAGTAATTTTCTACGAGCTGCCTTTCTGCATTTTTATCACCCTGAACGATGCGTTCAATAAGTGCGGCGGGGTGCGTCACGGGTGTTCCTAATCCGGGTAAAAATTTTTGAGTACTTTATTGCTTTTGTGCTTCCAACCATATCGGCTAACGCCAGTTAAATCAATGCCTATCGCAGATCGCGACCGCTTCTTAAAGGCTTATTTACAGCACTCTATATATAAGAAAAAAAGCACAATATGGCTATCTTGTGTCAGCTAAGCCATTGAAACACAACACCTGCAGAGAAAGCACAAATTTCAATCACCATTGATTATTTGAAAATTAATGAGATTTATTCTTAAAAAGTGTGAGAGAAACCGCCTGAATGGCTCACTGGTATCTGCATAAACACTTTAAATAAATAAGAATGTCAGAGAGGACAAGATGTCAAACCACGTTATAGCAGTTGTTATTCACGGTTTTGGTGAGCATCACAGGGCGTTTGCAGGCAATCTTATGAGCACAGTCAAACAAACCTGCCGGCAGTTAACCCCGTCTCAGCACGACATCCACTGGCTCCCGGTGAATATCGACTGGATAAATGAGCTGAGAGCCACTGAAGACAATGACCCTTTGCTACTGACCAGCCGTGTTATGCCTCTTAGTGCCACCAGTGCACTTTCATTAGCCGCACAAGTTAATGTATGTAATGCCGTCTTCCTTAATACCTCGTTACAAGCTGTTATTGAGGAAAAGGTTCAGGATTTAATTACGGAAAGTTGCGGCGCACTGACAAAGAAAACGCCGGTTATTATTGCATCCGGTCAGGATGGAAAGATGACATTATTCCAATTCAGCTGGCACAGTGCTAAACAAAACAACGGTGCAACCAATTCACCCCGCTATCGTTCAGTGCCTGATTTCATGCTCAACAGCGCAAACGACAACACTATTCATCACAAACGCTTCCAATAAAAAATGCGCTCATAAGAGCGCATTTTCGTTAGTTTTTCAGTGAGTATCACATTATGGTGTAGTGGTACTGAACTGGTATACCGCCAGGAATGTTTCGCCTGTTTCTTCAATCTCAAATGTGTAGGTCAGTGAGGTTGCCTGACCACCTGTAGGCGGAGAGTCCAGAGTCACAATCACTTCGGTGCCCTTAGTCAGTACCGTACCGTTTTCGATACCAGTAAAGAATGGGACAACTACGTTTCGTGAATCTGAGGCTGACACATTTGTTACGGTGAAATCGCCACCTTCAGCAAGCAACTTCAGGGTAACCAGAGTAACAGACTCAGGAGGCGGATCAGAGACTTCACGGGAGAAGTTACCGGCAAACTGAGAGCTTACGCTGAACTCATTATATGTATCCGACGAACCGCTCTTACGGAATAATCTCACCCGTGGATCAACGGCTTCAATTTGCACGTTGTCTGCAGCACTGCTGACCGTGCCATCGTTAACCACAAGCGACAATACATAGCTACCCGCCAAATCCGCAGTGAATGTAGGATCTGCAGCAGTATCGTCATTCAGTGTCGCTGTACTGTCTGTGGGTTTTGAAACAAAGCTCCATGCGTAAGTTAATGCATCATTATCCGAGTCAGTACTTGCCGCACCGTCAAGTTGAACAGTATCGCCAGTTGCAACATTCTGATCTTCACCCGCATTCGCTACAGGTGCCGAGTTACCACTCGCCACATTAATAGTCACACTGTCTTCAGCACTATCAACTGTGCCGTCATTTACAATAAGTGAAACAACATATTCACCTTCTGCATCCGGCGTAAAGGTCGGGGCAGCTGTCGTTGCTCCGCCAAGTACTGCGGTGTTAGCTTCAGGTGCTGAAGCAATGGTCCAGGAATAAGTCAGTGTATCACCGTCAGCATCACTACTGGCGGAACCGTCTAATGTTACCAGGGTTGCCAGTGTAACGTTCTGAGTAGCACCGGCTTCTGCTACAGGCGCAGAATTTTCGGTACTGGCCGTGACAATTACGTCGTCACTTTCACTGTCTGTAGTGCCGTCGTTGACTGTCAGAGCAATGGTATATTCACCGTCAACATCCGGTGTAAAGGTAGGTGATGCAGACGCAGCATTACTTAATTCAGCAGTGCTGCCGGCAGGTTGGGAAGAAAACGACCAGCTGAAAGTCAGACTGTCGCCATCTGCATCTGTACTGTCTCCACCATTTAAAGTAACAACTGAAGAAGTCGGAACGTTTTGATCGGCACCGGCATCAGCAACCGGCGCGGTATTCGCAGCGGTGGCAGTTACCACGACAGTGTCGGAAGCACTGTTTACTGTGCCGTCGTTAACCACCAGAGAAACGATGTACTCACCGTCTACATCCGGTGTGAATGCAGCAGAAACAGCGGACGCGCCGGATAGGGTTGCATCACTGCCTGAAGGCACAGATGTAAATGCCCACGTGTATGTTAAAGAATCACCATCGGCATCAGAGCTGCCTGCGCCTGACAGAGAAACTTCGGTGCCTGTCGCCACGTCCTGCGCACTGCCGGCTTCGGCAACCGGCGCGGTGTTTGTCGGTTCGCGGGTATCATCAACACTTGAACTTGAACCACCACAACCGGTTAATCCCAACACAACTGCGGTAGCGAGAATGCTTAACTTTGCCTGTCCCATGAGATCTCCTTATGGGTAAATACTTATTGTAGTAATTTGCTTCAGATAACCTCTGGCTATTCTGTCCTGCAAATTAATTTGTCCCGATGCCTACGTATTAAAGCGCGATTTGTATTAGTTCTCTACAGGTAAATATTATCTTAACTGATACTTTATTATGAACTATCGACCGAAAACCAGCCAATTCAACGAGATAGGATCTAAAAGATTTTTTGGAGTTTTTAGAAATGGGAGCTGGCCATAAGCCGGGTTCTGTCGTGGACAATCATTCCTCTAGGCCTGCAATTACTCACAGGCTCAAGCAACCTACCCGCCTTCCGTGCGGGCCGCACGTATAGAAGGCCTATTTGGTCTTGCTCCGGGTGGAGTTTACCATGCCACACACTGTTACCAGTGGCGCGGTGCGCTCTTACCGCACCCTTTCACCCTTACCGGCGCTTACGCGCTTAGGCGGTTTACTCTCTGCTGCACTTGTCGTCGGCTCACGCCGCCCAGACGTTATCTGGCACCCTGCCCTGTGGAGCCCGGACTTTCCTCCCCTCTCTTGCGAGAGCAGCGATTGCCAGGCCAGCTCCGGCGCGCATTCTACAGAAGTTTTTACACGTAAGCGACCATAATGCTTGTTCACAAACAAAAAAAGGACTTCAAACGGAAGTCCTTTTTAAATTGTCTTGTACAGCTTAGTTTGGCGTGATGGCGTTGTGATAAACGTCCTGCACGTCATCACAGTCGTTCAGCATGTCCATGAATTTCTCAAACATGGGCATATCTTCTTCACTGATCTCTACTTCAGTCTGTGGAATAAAACTGATTTCTTCGGCATCTAAGGTGATATCAGGATACGCTTCAGTCAATGCAGTTTTCACACTGTAGAACTCTGTATGGGGTGCATAAACAGTAATTTTACCGTCTTCACATTCCACTTCAGTCACGTCTACATCGGCTTCCATTAATACTTCCAGCACGGCATCTTCATCATCACCGGCAAACTGGAAAATCGCCTGATGGTCGAACATGTGAGCTACTGCACCGGGACCACCGATTTTGGCATTAGTTTTAGTGAAGCAATTACGAACGTCGGTAATGGTGCGGTTATTGTTGTCAGTCAGACAGTCAACAATCACCATGCAGTTACCCGGACCGAAGCCTTCGTAACGTGCAGGCACAAAATCTTCACCGGCACCACCTACAGCTTTATCAATGGCTTTTTCGATAACGTGGCTCGGCACCTGATCTTTTTTCGCTTTTTCCATCAGACGCTTGAGCGACAGGTTGGTATCCGGGTCAGGACCACCGTTCTTCGCGCACACGTAAATTTCTTTACCGTATTTAGAATAAACTTTGGTTTTTGCGCCAGCCGTTTTGGCCATGGCGTTCTTTCTTACTTCAAAT
>NZ_CFHOXV010000007.1:14494-156295 GCF_984505615.1 Alteromonas sp.
TAGGTCTCTGTATCGTACTTTTATCTGACAATGCCCGTGAAAAAATTCAGGCACAGTTTAAAAATTGTCGTGCAGTTTACCGGCTTTGCCGCTGAGTTAACAGTGTTCGCCCGCTAACTCAGGGTAAATGTTCCCTGCCCAGATATTCTCTGGATTGCATTTCTTTCAGGCGGCTCAGGCACCGGCGAAACTCAAAATTCAGCCGGCCTTCAGTGTACAGCTGCTCCAGTCCCACTTCGGCGGTCATTATAAGTTTAACGTGGCGTTCGTAGAATTCATCCACCATCGCAATGAAACGGCGGGCGGTGTCATCGTTATTTGCTCCCATTTGCTTCACGTTGGCAACCAGCACCGAATGATAACAGCGGCTCAATTCAATGTAGTCGCTCTGGCTGCGCGGCCCTTCACAAAGTGCGGAAAACTCGATAGACAACACCCCTTCAGCACTGCGGCGGGTAGGTATTTTACGGTTGTTCACCTCTATCATCTCGCCGGTCTGATAATTTTCCGGTGCCAGTTGCTCAAAATACTCATGCAGGTGCTTATCGCCATCGGCATCCAGCGGTGAATGAAAAATTTCTGCCTGCTCCAGAGTACGAAGCCGGTAATCAATACCACTGTCCACATTAATGACTTCAGTGTGTTTATTAATGAGATCAATAGCCGGTAAGAAGCGGGCACGCTGCAAGCCGTTTTTATACAGTTCATCAGGAACAATATTCGATGTCGCTACCAGGGTTATTCCACGGGAAAACAACTCCTGCATCAGGGTGCCAAGAATCATGGCATCGGTGATGTCGGACACAAAGAATTCATCGAAACAGATCACACGGGCTTCACTGGCCAGTCTGTCAGCCACAATTTTCAGCGGATCCGGTTCATTAGGCAGGGTTTTCAGCTCGTCATGAACGCGGTGCATAAAACGGTGAAAATGCACCCGTGATTTTTTACTGAAAGGCAGACATTCAAAAAAGGTATCGACCAGATACGTTTTACCCCGGCCTACACCGCCGTAAAAATAAATACCGGTTACCGGCTTTGATACTGGCTGCTTGCCGAACAGTTTTTTGATGCTTGCACCGAATCCGGAAGATGGCGGCGCTTTGATGAGGTCATCGTATAACCGCTGAAGCGCTCTGACTGCATTTTCCTGCGCAGGATCATGTTTAAACGTGGGCAACTGCAAATCTTGCTGATATTTTTCCCATGGCGTCATCGCCGAAACTACTCCCGATAGAAGGTAGGCAGAAGGTCCGCTGCACCGACCTCCTTGAAAAAACAAAATCTGATCTTAAATTCCGGATAAATACAGGTAGAATCGCAGCGCTGTGTGTTATGCGGGGTGGTATTGGTCGAAGTAAAACCAAATACCGTATAAACCTGAATAAGACACTATCATAACGCAATGCCGGGCTGCAGATAAGGTTTACAGGCAATGATTTGCTTTGAATCGTCGAAAAAAACGACGAAATCAAACTTTATCGCCATATCCGCATTTTGCAACAATTCGCAATGCGCATTCACGCTCATTACTTGCTATAGTCGGCATGAGTGATTGTTTTACTGTGCTTAACTCAAATAGTTATGAACACAGAGATTTTTGGAGAAATGAATGGACGTTTTAATTCCTGTTGCCCTGCTGATTGCGGGCCTGATTATCGGCTTCTTTGTTGCCCGTTATATGTATACCCGTGACGGCGCTTCCGGTTCGGCTAAACAGGCAGAGCAAAATATTAAGGAACTGATGTCTCAGCAAGCGACACATCACATTCACCAGACCCGTCAGGCGGTTGAGTCTATTGAAAAGCAATGCCAGGCATTAAAGCAACAGGTTGCTGATTATGAAACCTTGCTTACTCAGGCCGAAGACGGCGATGCGCCGGGCGTACCTTTCTATGGTGAGCAGGCTACTACCTATTTACGTAACAATATGCAGGGGAGAGAAAAGAGCAAACCTGCACCGGTTTCTGACACTCAGCCTAAAGACTTTGCTAACGCAAGTTCCGGTTTGTTTGTCGGCAACGCCGGTCGTTCTACCGCAGAAAAGGACTGATTCAGGAACTTTTTCTCACTTACCTGAGTCTGTCAGTGATAGTAACCATATCGCATGAAACATGAGGAGTGTAAGCGAATATGAAGAAATCTCTACGCCAGATGTTGGTTGTCTCCAGTGTTGTCGCCAGTACTTTGGGTATGTCTGCCACGGCAGGCGCTGCGTTACCTTTCTTCGGCGATGATAAAAAACAGGAAGTGCCTTCACTGGCACCCATGCTTGAAGAAGCCATGCCGGCTGTGGTGAGCATTTCCGTAGAAGGTACGCAAACTGCCACGCGGCAGGTACCGGAAATGTTCCGCTACTTCTTTGGCGGCCCGCAGGAGCAGGTTCAGGAAAGACCATTTAAAGGGCTAGGTTCCGGCGTCATTATCGATTCGGAAAAAGGCTACGTAGTTACGAATAACCATGTCGTTGAGAACGCCGACGAGATTACCGTAAAACTGAGTGACGGCCGCGAATTTAAAGCCAAAAAGCTGGGTGCTGATGAACAAAGTGATATCGCACTTTTGAAAATTGAAGCGGAAAAACTGACGGCATTGCCCCTGTCTGACTCAGATGAAATGCGTGTTGGCGACTACGTAGTAGCTATCGGTAATCCGTTCGGTCTGTCACAAACCGTTACTTCCGGTATCATTTCAGCCATGGGCCGCTCCGGCCTGAACATTGGCGGTTATGAAGACTACATTCAGACCGATGCAGCCATCAACCGTGGTAATTCCGGTGGTGCGCTGGTGAACCTGCGTGGTGAGCTGGTAGGTATCAACACGGCCATTTTCGGGCCCAATGGTGGCAACGTAGGTATCGGATTTGCTATCCCAAGCAATATGATGAAAAACCTCGTGGATCAGATTGCCGAATTTGGTGAAGTGCGTCGCGGACTGCTGGGAATTACCGGTAATGATGTGGATGCCGGACTGGCAAAAGCGATGGGCGTAAGTGCTAACCGCGGAGCTTTTGTACGTGAAGTAACGCCGGAGTCTGCGGCTGAAAAAGGTGGCCTGAAAGCCGGTGATATTATCACTGAAGTTAATGGTCGTGGTCTTCACAGTTTCCGTGAAATGGCTGCCAAAATTGCCAGTATGGGTGCCGGCGCTGAAGTTGAGCTGACGATTATTCGTGACGGCGAAGAAAAAACCGTGAACGTGGTGCTCGACGATGCTGCAGACAGCAAAGTGACTGCCGCAACCATTCACCCTGCGCTTGAAGGTGCAACACTGGTGAACGGAAAAGACGAAGCCGGCAACGATGGTGTGAAAGTGTCTGAAATCGAGCGCAACACGCCTGCAGCACGTATCGGCCTTCAGCCTGAAGACGTGATCATTGGTGTTAACCGCCAACGAGTGACCACTGTCGCGGAATTCCGTGAGAAACTGGATGATTCCGGTGAAAATGTCATTGCACTGAATGTCAGACGGGGCTCCGCCACCATTTATCTGGTCATTCGCTAAGCAATTAAAATGCAGTGAAGATACAGCGGGCTGGCAGCGAATACTGCCGGCCCGTTTTGTTTTTGCTAAACCGATGACCTGATTGGTATTCAATCATTTAGGTGATATCCTTAACATTAATGAACCCCGCCTCGTTCATAATGTTAAGAGGCAAAATGGAATGAGTCAGGCGTGGCAGGCAAGCAATTCTTTTTATTTATCATCAAATCTATCGTACTGGGCCTTGTAGTAGCAGCACTTATGCTGGTCTTCATGCCGGATTTAAGAAGCGGTACAGGCTTTGGTGACAACTTTTTCTCCGGCAACACTACCCGTCCGGCGAGGCAATCTCATTACACAGCATTAAGCCGCTCCGCGCCTGCTGTTGTTAACATCTACAGTGTCAGTATTGAAAACGACACCGGCATTTTCCGTAACCGTGCACGTGAACGGGCCAGTTTGGGTTCCGGCGTCATCATGACAGAGAACGGTTACCTGTTAACCTGTAACCACGTCGTTGAAAATGCCGACAGTATTTTTGTTGCTGTGCAGGACGGCCGTGTTCTGGAAGCCCAGATTGTTGGTACTGATCAGCTTACTGACCTTGCCGTGCTTAAAGTGAATGCGGACAGCCTGCATGTTATTCCTCAGATGGACGAGCCTGATTTGCACGTTGGTGATATGGTGATGGCCATCGGCAACCCTTTCGATCTCGGTCAAACTATTACTCATGGTATTGTCAGCCGCGCCGGACGCAACGGACTGTCTAACTACGTTGATTTTATTCAGACAGATGCGGTACTGAATCAGGGTAACTCCGGCGGCGCACTGGTCGACAGCAACGGTACTCTGGTAGGCATTACCAACGCCAACTTCCAGGTCAGGGATTCCCGTAACGGCGTGCGTAACGTGGACGGTATCAACTTTGCGGTCCCTTACGAACTGGCGCGACGGGTAATGGATGACATCATCCAGAATGGCAAGGTGATCCGCGGACAACTGGGCTTCCTTGGAAGCGAATATCGTGGGACGCCCGGTATTGAAGTCACGGCAGTGGCCAACGGCAGCCCTGCAGATCAGGCCGGTTTGCGGGCCGGAGATGTGATTCTGGCTATTGACGGTATACAGTTGGAAAGTGCATCGAAAACACTGGATATGATTGCCGAAACAGATCCCGGTACAACACTCGAGCTGAACGTCAGCCGTGGAGGGGAAAATATGATGATTTCAGCAACAGTGGCAGAGCTGGGACAACCGGCTTCATAAAGACCGCCTGATGCTTTCCGGTTGTTGCCGGAGACGTTCGTCTGACACAAAAAACCGGAGTTTAACTCCGGTTTTTCATTGTCTGGCAGGGAAGATTGTCAGGACAATGCCTCTCTGTCTGTGCTGTTTTTTCTAAATCAGGCTCTTTAGCCAGTGCATAAGGCGGCTCACCGATAAATACGATAGTGGCCACCATCAGGCTGAACAACACTGCTGGTATAGCATCCTTTGGATCAGTACTCAGTACCCGCCGGAACTGTTGCCGGACTGAAATTACATTACTCACGCGCGAACCCCAATAAATTCAATCTTATCCATTAATTTTGACACTTCCCTGAACCACATACTTGTATTGTGTCTATACAAACAAATTGAGATGGATTCGTCAGGTCTATCTCTGAAATGCTTAACCGGGTAATCAGTTACCTCTTAATACAAACCAGAAATGCCTATGGACTTGTTATTTTTTTGTCTTTTTCGACCGGGAGACAGATTAAAAAGATAACTGTCAACTCAGACAAAAGTATATGTACCACAGATTGCAAAAAATTGACAGCCGGCAAAAGCAATTCAGTATTATTTAATATTCTTTTCAGTGATTTTCCCGAACTATCCCGTAACGTTTACTGACGATGTAAACCACTTGTTAATTCTGATTGAGAAAATATGCAGCCAGCATACCTGCCCTGACACAATTCGTCAGATCCAAAGCGTACAGATTTGTTTTAAATTGTAACTGCCCCTTTCTTGCAATCCGCCGGCAGGCTAATCTGATGGCTGCATCAGATTACCGGTACGTCACCTGAAGAGTTTTGTTTGTTGAAAATTCGTTTGTTCATTCTTATTTGCACCCTTTTCACAGGCCCGGCCCTCGCAGCGAGCGGATGCAACAGTAAAGGTGAATGCATTGATACTGGTCAGTGGCGGGTAGCCGCGGCCGTTGGTGCTGGCGGCCGGACTAATCCGTTGAGGGGCGGCAGTACACAGTCACTCGTTCTGATTGGCGATATAGCCTGGTACGCTGAGTCCTTTTATTTTGATAATTTTGAATTCGGTTATCAATGGCAAAGCAACCAGCCGGGTTTGTCTGTTGATGCCTATCTGGTTATCGATCGTGAAGCCCGTCCTTTCTTTTCCTATGAAGGTTTCGATGCCACCCCGGCAGAGCTGTTTTCCCGTGAGCAGTTGGCTGTCACTCCGGCCGCCGAAGCCAATACAGAGATCAACGTAGACAGTATTGCAGATCGCAGAAATGGCGGACATGCAGGAGTACGGCTCCATGCCGGCAGCTCACCCGCCAACGAGTGGCAATTTTCTGTAGAGAAAGACATCGCAGGGATCCACCAGGGTGTAAAGGCCCGTATTGCCTGGCGTTTCAGTCACCGCTGGCAGAAATGGCTGTTCAGTGTCAGTCCGCAACTGGTATGGAACAACAGGACATTTAACGACTATTACTATGGTATTGATGGAAAGGACACTCCAGATAAGCGGCTCTGGTACAGTGCCGGCAGCGGATTCAGGCCGGGTGTCAATGTAGCGGTAACCAGGCAGTTTAACAAACACTGGGGCTTACTGGCCTTTACCCGTTATCAGTATCTTCCCGACGCGGTGACGGAAAGCCCGTTGTTGACCGGTCATGATATTCTCACGGTCTTCACCGGCCTGACATACCAGTTTTAGCGGAGCTGGGTGTGTCAGGGAAGATCATAACAATAATACTCGTATTTACTTTTCTGCTCTGCAACACGGCACGGGGAGAAAGCTGGGAGATCATGCCCCAGATATGTGTTGGAGAGCAACAAACAGAGCCCTGTGAAATGCGCATCACTATTCATGTACCACAGCATGCCGTTGATAATGAATTTTGTGTTTATGCAGATGAGAAGCAGCTTTTCTGCGGTACAGGGAGCCTGCCGCCTCAGACTGTCCGGCTAAAGCATGACAGCTGGATTTTTATAAAAAATACCCGTGGCGATGTTATCTATTCCCAAAAATTGCTGGTGAAATGGAAACAAAAAGAAAAGCGAAAACGGGTTCGTGATCCATGGAGTCTGTTCTGATGTCACATATTGTCCTTGTGGAAGATGACGCCCGTTTACGCACGCTGGTCAAAGATTTTCTTCAGCAGCATCATTTTGACGTTACTGCAATGGCTGACGGTAGTCAGCTTATTTCAACAGTAAAGCTGCAAAAGCCGTCACTGGTCATTTTGGATGTGATGTTACCGGGTGATGATGGCTTTACACTCTGCAAGCATCTGAGACGTCATTATGAAGGCCCGCTGCTGTTTATGACTGCCAGGGATGATGATTTCGACCAGGTGCTTGGACTGGAAATCGGCGCAGACGATTATGTCACCAAACCCATAGAACCCAGAGTTCTGCTGGCACGTGTTCATGCACTCCTGCGTCGTATCAAATCTGCCGGACGGCCCAATGAAGCGGGACGTGAACCGGTTCTGACGTATGGGAACCTTACCGTCGACAAAGCGGCCAGACAGGTATTATTACACGGTGAAGAAATCACCCTGACCAGTCACGAATTCGATATGTTATGGTTGCTCGCCAGTCACCCCTCTGAAGTGGTGGACAGGAACACCATTTACGAAGAGATCATCGGCAGAGAATATGATGGCCTCGACCGTTCCGCTGACGTTCGGGTGTCGAGACTCAGGAAAAAGCTTCACGATAATCCCAGCAACCCTTACCGTATAAAAACGATTTGGGGTAAAGGCTTTTTCTTCGTCGCAGATGCGTGGGATTAAAGTGACCCGCCTTTTCCTGAGCCTTTATCTTTTTATCGCGCTTGCTCTGGCGAGGTTAAGTGCCGCGCTGGAACCGTTATTTTTTACATCAGACGAAGGCCTGAGTGACGAGGCAACGGATATAGTCCTTGCACTGGAAACTGTTGCCAGGAAACCGGAGGAAAGAGCCGCCTGGCTTGCCGGCGCAAAACTGGAACCCAGAGTGATCCCTGCCGCCTCACTGGCTTTCAGTCCGGCATCGGAACAGGCGCTGGAAAACGGCGAAGTCGTTCCCCTGTTCTATCAGGACTCAATACAGTTATACGCCCGCGCAGACGACACCACGTTGTATGAACTGACCCTGCCGGTTACCGGCTCTCTTTCACGTGCCCTTTGGTATTCAACGGTTTTCTACGTTCTGCTCGGGGCATTGATTGCACTCTGGCTCTGGCCACTCTGGCGGGATCTCACCACCATTACCCGCGGCCTGAGCAACGTTAACGCCGATGGATCTTTCGGGAAAATATGGCTGCCTAAACGCTCGGTGGTTGCGCCTATCGCTAAAGCGTTAAATCAGCTCAGTGCACAGGTAACCGAATTATTTAACCGGCATAAAGAAATGACCGGTGCAGTCGCGCACGAACTGCGTACCCCGCTGGCGCGGCTTAAGTTTGCGCTGGCAACAGAACGTCCCGCTGATGAGGAAGGATGGAAGGCGATGCGGGAAGACGTGAATGAACTTGAGCGTATGGTGCAGGAAATGCTGGACTATTTGCGCCACGACGGACGTCAGCCTGAACTGAATGTCAGTCAGATCCCGTTAAGGGCAATGGCGGAAAATTTAGCAGAACGTACTGCCGGAAATACCGCCATCTCAGTTTCAGTTACTGCGGACAATGACGGTTTAGTGGTTCTGGGAGACGATTATTACATTGGCAGGGCTATTGAAAATCTGCTGCTAAATGCCATTCGCTACGCCCGCACGGAAGTGCGGCTCCGGGTAAGTGACAACCGTAACCACATTGTTTTGCATGTAGAAGATGACGGGCCCGGGGTAAGCGAAGAAAACATAGAGAAGATTTTTGTCCCATTCTACCGGCCTGATGCAGCAAGAAGCCGTGAGCGTGGCGGTGCCGGTTTGGGTCTGGCCATCGTCAGGCGCATTATGCTGTGGCATGACGGGGAATGTGAGGTACAAAAAAGTCAGCTTGGTGGCGCTGACTTTTTATTACGTTTTCCGAAGATCCGGTAAGAGCAATCGTAAACAGGTAAACTGTAACGATGTTCTTGTCTGGTTATTCTTTTTCGCGGGTAATGTTAGCCCCTAAACCACTGAGCTTTTCTTCAATGCCTTCGTAGCCACGATCAAGGTGATAAATACGGCTCACGTGGGTTTCACCGTCAGCAATCAAACCTGCAATTACCAGACTTGCTGATGCCCGTAAATCAGTGGCCATCACCGGTGCACCTTTTAATCGCGATGTCCCTTTCGTCAGCGCACTGTTACCTTCAAGCGCGATTTCAGCGCCCATGCGTTGTAACTCGGGCACATGCATGAAACGGTTCTCGAAGATGGTTTCAGTAATCACACCGGAACCTTCTGCCACGCAGTTCAGCGTGACAAACTGCGCTTGCATGTCTGTCGGGAAAGCCGGATGAGGGGCGGTTTTCACCTGCACCGCTTTAGGCTTTCTCCCTTGCATATCCAGTTCAATCCAGTCATCACCTGTGGTTATAACGGCACCAGCCTGTCGTAACTTATTAAGTACGGCTTCCAGCGTATCCGGCGCAGCATCCAGGCACTTAACTTTGCCACCGGATACAGCTGCAGCGACAAGGAACGTTCCGGTTTCAATACGGTCTGGCAGTACACGGTAATCACAACCGTTTAAGCGTTCCACACCTTCTATGGTGATATGATCGGTACCAGCACCTTTAACTTTTGCCCCCATCTGATTAAGACAGTTAGCAAGGTCGACGATTTCCGGTTCACGGGCAGCGTTTTCCAGCTCAGTGGTACCGTCTGCCAGTGCAGCTGCCATCATCAGGTTTTCCGTGGCCCCGACACTGACCATATCCATAAAGATACGCGCCCCTTTCAGGCGGCCGTCTACTTCAGCGCGAATATAACCTTCGTCGACTTCAATTTTTGCACCCATCAGTTCTAAACCTGACAAATGCAAATTCACCGGACGTGCGCCGATAGCACAGCCTCCGGGTAAGGAAACATTCGCTTTTCCCTGCTTCGCAAGTAAAGGCCCCAGCACCAGAATAGAGGCACGCATGGTTTTCACCAGGTCATACGATGCAGTAACACTGTTCAATGATGCAGATGAGATAACCACTTCATTCGTTGCCGGCCGGGAGACTTCTGCACCCAGTTCTTTCAGTAAAGCCGTGGTGGTATTGATATCTCTGAGTGCAGGTACGTTCGTAAAACGACACGTGTCAGAAGTAAGAAGCGGGGTAAATAATAACGGCAGCGCAGCGTTTTTAGCACCACTGATACGTACTTCGCCATTCAGTGGCGGGCTCTTTTTGATTACGAGTTTATCCACAGATGTATTTACCGTTATTGAGGTACGTGGAACTGACGCTCACGCTGCCAGTCTGCTTCAGAGAAGGTTTTAATAGAAATGGCATGCATCGAGCCATCGGCAATTTTGTCCTGCAGCGGGCCGTAAACAGCCTGCTGGCGCTGTACGCGGCTCATTTCATTGAAGCTGTCACTGACAGCAATAATAGTGAAATGTGAACCTTCGCCTTTAACGTGTACTTCAGTTAAACCCAGCTTGTCTTTCAGCAAAGTTTCGATATCAGATAATTCCATGGTCTGCTAACTCTTAGATTTGGAAACGTATTATTCTACGGGCAACAGGGTAT
This sequence comes from Alteromonas sp., assembly GCF_984505615.1. Taxonomy (NCBI): domain Bacteria; kingdom Pseudomonadati; phylum Pseudomonadota; class Gammaproteobacteria; order Alteromonadales; family Alteromonadaceae; genus Alteromonas; species Alteromonas sp. The sequence continues at coordinate 24,870 of NZ_CFHOXV010000007.1, forward strand.
CGACGTCGCTGATTTTAGCCAGTTTCAGTAGTTTCTCCGGCACCTGTGCCAGCACTACATCTACGTGATTGCCTTTGCCGTCACGCACAGCGTTTATCAACCAGGCGAGACCGGCACTGTCGATTCGCTCTACATCCCCTAAATCGAGTATGCAGCGCCCCTGCTTTGCCAGAGCGGATTTTTCAGCGGAACTTAACATGTCCCACCAATTTTTAGCGAGTGTATCACGGTCGAGGTGACCGTGAATATGCACAATACCATTTTCACCTAGCTGAAAAAGACTCACGCAGCATCCTTATCTTGTGCCTGCTTAACTTGCTCGCCCACAGGCTGTTCAATTTTCTCACGCATTAATTTCAGCACGGCATCAATGCCTTCCTGACGCAAAATAGGTTCGAATTCACTGCGCTTGCTGTCCAGCAGGCTGATGCCTTCAGCGACCATATCATAGGCTTTCCATTCGTTAGTCCGGCTGTCCTTACGAACCTGGAATGCCACTTTAATGTCCGGGCGACCGGGATCCTGAACCACAGCGCGCACAGTTACAGACTTCTTATCTGAAAAGTCTCCTTCAGGCTCGAAAGTCACTTTCTGATTGTCGTAGTAGCCCATTGCTACCGCATAAGTCGTAATAAGGTACTGTCTGAATACCTGAACGTATTCTGATAGTTTATCTTTAGGTACTGACTTGAAGTATTTACCCAACACTTTAAAAGCCGCGAACTGATAATCGATATGAGGCAACAGCTCTTCTTTCATGATGGTGCGCAGTTCTTCAGGATCTTTCTCAATCTGCGCCTGACTGGCTTTGATGCGATCAAAGGTTTTCTGACCGGCTTCTTTAACCAGTGCGTACGGGTTTTGTTCGTTAACTTCCTGGGCCTGCACCCCGCCAGTTACACTTGCAACCAGTAAGCCGGCAATCAATAAAAGCTTTTTCAACACTTAATCTCCTAAAATTGTGTCCTTGTTGTGGTGCGGTAGCCTTAAAGAATCAGACCCCCGCATCACGGAATTTGTTTCAATTATTCGTTACTGTCGCTGCTGCCGCCGCGGTTGAACAGGAACTGACCAATCAGATCCTCAAGCACCAGCGCAGACTTGGTGTCTTGTAAATAGTCACCGTCTTTCAGCTCTTCAACCCCGTCGAAGGAAAAACCGGGCTGAAATCCGACGTATTGCTCACCCAGCAGGCCGGATGTCAGAATGGATACCGAACTGGTATCAGGAAATCCTTCGTAACTGGTCGAAATGCTCAGCGTCACAACCGGCGTGTAGTCTTCTTTATCCAGATGAATATCTGTTACACGACCAATTGTCACACCGCCCACTTTTACCGCAGAGCGCACTTTCAGGCCGCCAATATTGTCGAATTTGGCGTAGAGGTTATACGTGTCGCCTGCGTTGGTCATGGTCTGGTTTGCCACTTTCAAAGCCAGCAATAAGGTGGCTGCAATAGTCAGCACCACAAATACACCAACCATCACTTCCGTTTTGTACTTATTCATTTCTATCCTCTACTCAATTCCGAACATCAGGGCAGTGAGTACGAAGTCCAACCCCAATACAGCTAATGATGAAAAAACAACGGTTTCCGTCGTGGCTTTACTGATGCCTTCTGAGGTCGGAACCGAATCATATCCTTTAAATATGGCAATCCAGGTCACAACCAGGGCAAACACGAGGCTTTTTATGACGCCGTTGACCACATCTTTTTGCCATTCAACCGTTGATTGCATCAACGACCAGTAACTACCGCCATCAACACCCAGCCAGTCGACACCAACCAGGTGACCACCCAGAATACCAACCGCACTGAATATCATTGCCAGTGACGGCATAGCAATCATGCCGGCCCAGAAACGGGGAGCAACCACTCTGCGAAGAGGATCCACCGCCATCATTTCCAGACTGGATAATTGCTCTGTGGCTTTCATTAACCCGATTTCAGCAGTTAATGCAGAACCTGCACGACCGGCGAATAACAATGCGGTGACCACCGGCCCCAGTTCCCGTAACAATGACAGTGCGACCATTGGCCCCAGGCTGCCTTCGGCACCATAGCCCACCAGAATGGTATAACCCTGCAGCGCCATTACCATGCCAATGAACAGGCCTGATACCAGAATAATCAGCAGTGATTGCACACCAACAACATAAAGCTGGCGAATAGTCAGTGAGATATTCTTAACCTTGGGGGCAGCAAATAAGGCACCGGAAAGCATGATGCCTGCACGGCCAATTGCAGCTACTTTGGCGATGGTTGCAGCGCCGGTTTGTTGAAGAAACTTCATGACTTACCCCCAAACAAACTGTCGGATAAGTCTTTTGCCGGATAATGAAATGGCACCGGACCATCGGCTTCACCATTCAGAAACTGCTGCACCAGTGCAGAATCGCTGTTTTTAATCTCTTCGGCAGTGCCCTGACCGATAATGCGTTTATCCGCCAGAATGTAGATGTAATCAGCAATGGTAAGTACTTCCGTGACATCGTGTGTCACCACGATACTGGTGACATCAAGGGCATCATTCAGCTCGCGAATCAATTTCACCAGCACCCCCATGGAGATGGGATCCTGGCCAGCGAAAGGCTCGTCATACATGATGAGGTCCGGATCCAGAGAAATAGAACGGGCCAATGCAGCACGTCTGGCCATACCACCGGACAGTTCACTGGGCATCATATCTGCCGCACCACGTAACCCTACAGCCTGTAGCTTAAGTGCGACAATGGTGTTGATAATATCATCGCTGAGTTTTGTATGTTCTTTGAGCGGAAACGCTACGTTGTCGCGTACCGTCATGTCAGTAAAAAGCGCTCCGCTCTGAAACAACATGCTCATGCGACGACGGGTTTTGTATAACTCGCTGCGACTCATAGAAACAATACTGTCGCCATCGAAGCGGATATCGCCTTCATCCGGCGGGAGCTGCCCGCCAATCAATTTCAGCAACGTTGTTTTGCCGATTCCGCTCGGGCCCATTACCGCTGTAATCTTGCCTTTGGGAACAACAATCGACACTCCGTCATAGATAACGCGGGATCCGCGCCGGAATGTCATGTTGTCTATTTCCACTAAATTTCCCATATTCTTGAAGACGCGCCTTCCCTTTATGTTCTTTGCCGGCGGTAGCAGAAAATGCTACTACCCGATTTTACATATACCATTGTATCTTCATTTGAGGACAGCCGCCAAAACGAAAAAGTTACAAGGTGTGTTCGCATTTTTCGAAAACTTTACGCTTGCTTTTATTGCCACTGTCTGCGCAAATTTCTCCGGTTCCGGCAAGCTTGCCAGCGAGAATCATGCCATCAGAGCCAGCCTCAAGACTGACCACTCTCTTTTGTACGTAAAAAAATCCGTCACAGCGCGATTACACTTTTGTCATCATGCTGACAGTTTTTGACAATCCGGATGATTTATCACATTGATGTTGTTGATACAGAGCAGAAATATGCTTGCAGATAGCGGAAAAGCAACAGCAACTGTTGCACTTATAACCAGTTGCAACCGTATTAGCAGGTATTCTATCTAAACCGTATGCAAATGCTGTACTTTTTGCGACAATCCGAAAAAACAAAGGACGAATGGTAACTTGTGATACTTTCTATCTGTATTTTCCTGCTGGGTCTTGCTGTACTTAGCTGGAGTGCCGACCGCTTCGTTTATGGCGCTTCCGCACTGGCGAAAAATATCGGAATCTCCCCCATGATGATTGGTTTAACCATTGTCGCTATGGGGTCATCAGCACCGGAAATTGTTGTATCGGCTATCGCCTCCTCAAATGGCAATATGAACACAGCGGTAGGTAATGCGCTGGGCTCGAATATTACCAATGTTGCTCTTGTGCTGGGTATCACGGCCCTGGTAAAACCGCTCGTCGTCTCTTCCTCTACATTAAAACGTGAATTCCCGGTTCTGCTTGGTGTAACCGTGCTTGCCATGTTCTTTCTTAATAACGGCAAACTGGCTCACCTGGAAGGCATGATTCTCCTCGGCCTGTTTATATTTGTACTCGCAGGTATGGCCTGGATTTCATTACAGGTAGATAAAGAAGATCCCCTGGTGAAAGAAACTGACGGAGAAATTCCCGATGGTGTAAATACCGGTTCTGCGGTGTTGTGGGTTGGCGTGGGTATTGTGTTACTGCCACTCAGCGCCCATTTCATGGTGAATGCGGCAGTAGATATCGCCCATTTTTTCGGTGTGTCCGACCTGGTGATCGGTCTGACAATCATAGCGCTGGGCACCAGCTTACCGGAACTGGCCGCCAGTGTGGCCGGTGTACTGAAAGGTGAAAGCGACCTGGCACTGGGAAATGTTATCGGCTCGAATATCTTTAATCTGCTGGCAGTATTAGGTATGCCTGGGCTCATTGCTCCCGGGCTACTGGACGAGAATGTGTATAACAGAGACATGTGGGTGATGTTTGGTCTCACAGTGTTATTATTTTTCCTGAGCTTTAATTTTATCGGCAAACGCCAGTTAGGCCGCCTGGAAGGTGGCATCTTTGTACTATGCTTTGTGGCGTATCAATTCTGGTTATTTGGTTAAATGAGTAATTCACCGTATATCGCGTCAGCCAGACGGGTCATAGAAATTGAAACCAGCGCAGTAAGTGCGCTGGCATCCCGGCTGGACAATAAATTTGAGCAAGCCTGCACCTTGTTGTCTGAATGCAAAGGCAAAGTCGTCGTGTGCGGCATGGGGAAATCCGGCCACATCGGGCGTAAAATTGCTGCGACTCTTGCCAGTACAGGCACACCGGCCTTTTTCATGCACCCTGGCGAAGCCAATCATGGCGATCTCGGCATGCTCAGTCAGACAGACATATTGCTGGCCATTTCAAATTCCGGAGAAACCGGCGAACTGGTGAATCTGCTTCCCGTGGTCAAGCGGCTGTCTGTGCCTGTCATCGCGATGACGAACAGCGAATCAAGCACCCTCGGCCAGCATGCCGATGTGGTACTCAATATCAGTGTGGAAAAAGAAGCCTGTTCGCTGGGGCTTGCACCGACCTCAAGTACTACAGCAACGCTGGTAATGGGTGACGCGCTGGCCATTGCACTGCTGGATGCTAAAGGATTCACATCAGATGATTTCGCCCTCTCTCACCCGGGCGGCAGTCTGGGCCGGAAACTGTTACTCAAAGTGGGCGATATCATGCTGACCGGCGACGCTCTTCCTCTTGTATCGTCTGCCGCGACCATTTCACAGGCTCTGCTGGAAATATCTTCTAAAGGTCTGGGAATGACAGGTATTACAGATGACAGCGGCAAACTCAGCGGTATTTTTACCGACGGCGATCTGAGACGAATCCTGGACGCCAGAACCGACATTCATACCACTCCGGTAGCCAATGTTATGACCCGCGGCGGGAAAACTACCCGCTCCGCTACACTGGCAGTGGAAGCGTTAAATTTAATGGAAAAACACAAGATCAGTGCGCTGATGGTGGTGGATGAAAATGATCACCCCGTCGGCGCATTCAACATGCATATGTTGCTTAAAGCAGGAGTTCTCTGATGGGACATGAAGTCACTTTTTACGGTGTGATCAGTGAAGAGCGGTTTGAAAAACTCAAAGGGCTGAAACTGCTCGTTTGTGATATCGACGGCGTATTTTCTGACGGCAGAATTTACCTTGGCAACAATGGTGAAGAGTTAAAAGCCTTTCACACCCGCGATGGCTATGGCGTTAAAGCATTAATAAACAGTGGTGTGGACGTTGCTGTCATAACCGGCCGCGACTCGGCCATTGTAAAGAATCGCATGACCGCCCTGAATGTGAAGCACATTATTCAGGGTCAGGAAGATAAAGCCACGGCTATGGCTCAGTTGTGCGAAATGTTGAATCTGGCGCCATCAGAGGTCGCAGCTATCGGTGATGATATGCCGGATCTTGGCATGTACCGGTTTGCCGAAACAAAAATTGCGGTGAAAGATGCCCATCCGGCCGTTACCCGCGAAGCGAACTGGATCACCACAAAAAATGGTGGATTCGGGGCAGTACGGGAAGTCTGTGATGTAATTTTACAAGCGCTCGGTACGCTGGACACCATACACGGGGCCAGTGTATGAACCGTTTAGGGATCAGTATTTCTGCGCTGTTTGTTATGGCGCTGCTGATGTACCTTCCTGTATGGATGGCAGAAGAGCAGGCACCGGCGAAAAAAGCCGGTGCAGACGCCTTACGCCCTGCCTATAAAGCAAAGAATTTGACAACCACGCTGTACAACGAAGAAGGCAAACTCAACCACGAAGTCTTTGCCGCCTCTATGGAGCATTACGACCAACTAGGCTTTGTGTTATTCGACCAACCCAAATACACTGTCTATGTGAATGATGACGAGGCCCCATGGCAAGTTACCGCTGATGAAGGCACACTCTACAACGATGACCTGATCCAGCTGGAAGACAATGTGCTGATAAAAAGCCTGAACCCTGAAGAGTTTATCCAGACCATCACAACCAATTTTATTAAGGTGAATCTGGATGACAAAACCATGACTTCAGACCAGCCGGTAGATATACGCGGCGTACAGACCATCATTAAAAGTAACGGTTTCAATGCGAACCTGCGTACCCAACAATATGAGTTAATTGATCATGTGCAGACAATTTATTCCCCGGGCAGTTAGCCTTTTTGCAGTAATAACGCTGCTTGCTGTTGCCGGTGAGGCAATGGCCGGCTCCGGTGATTTTGAAAAGCCGATTACCGTGGATGCCAAGTCACAGTTTATCGACGGTAAGAAGAAAAAATCGGTTTTTAAAGACGATGTGAAAATCACCCAGGGTTCACTCATTATTGCCGCAGATGAAGTGGAAGCCATCGCCAGTGAAGGCGAAGGAAAAGAAATTTTTATCGCCCGCGGAAAACCAGCCAGTTATTCTCAAACCCTGGATGACGGTGCAAAGGTAAAAGCCAGCGCAAATGAAATTCGCTACGAAGTCGCCAAACAACTTATTTCCTTGCAAGGTGATGCGAAAATCCAGCAAGATACCAGCATGGTCCAGGGAGATAGCATCACCTATGACATGTCAAAAGAGCAACTTCTGGCAACCGGCGGTGAAAGTAACAGCAACGGCCGGGTAACCACGGTTTTCCGTCCTGACACAGTTAAAGAGTTGAAGGAAGAGAACAAGACTTCAGACAGCAACGAAAACGAGGGTAACTGAGTTACATGGCAACCCTGAGTGCGACTCATCTGGCAAAGTCGTATAAATCACGCCAGGTCGTCCGTGACGTTAGTTTATCGGTTTCTACCGGACAGATAGTAGGTCTGCTGGGTCCTAACGGTGCAGGTAAAACCACAACGTTTTACATGATTGTCGGTCTTGTGCCGCTGGATAAAGGCAAAATCCTCATAGATGAGCAGGAGCTGACTCACCAGCCAATGCACGAACGTGCCCGCCGGGGAATTGGTTATTTGCCCCAGGAGGCATCCATTTTCCGCAAGCTGACCGTACATGAAAACATCATGGCGATATTGCAGACGCGTAAAGACTTAAAAAGTCATCAACGTGAGCAGGAAGCGGATGCACTACTTGATGAATTTAATATTAACCATATACGTAATAGCACAGGTATGAGTTTGTCGGGTGGCGAACGCCGCCGGGTTGAAATTGCCCGCGCACTGGCAGCCAATCCGCAATTTATTTTGCTCGATGAACCCTTCGCCGGAGTTGACCCGATTTCGGTTAATGATATAAAGAAGATCATTCAGCACTTACGGGACAGAGGTATCGGTATCCTCATCACCGACCACAATGTCAGGGAAACCCTTGATGTGTGTGAAGAGGCCTATATCGTCAGTCATGGAGAACTGATTGCTCAGGGCACCGCAGAACAGGTATTAAGTAATCAAAAAGTTCGTGATGTATACCTTGGTGAGCAATTCAGGCTATAGTTAAGATATCGGGATGAGCATTTAGCGGAGATTTCGCCACCGGCACTCACACCGCTACAACCGGATGTCCTTTTTAGAGTTTATATAAGACGTAGATGAAACCATCTTTACAGTTAAAATTTAGCCAACAACTGACAATGACGCCTCAGCTTCAGCAGGCGATCAAGCTATTGCAGTTGTCTACGCTGGACTTACAACAAGAAATTCAGGAAGCCCTCGACTCTAATCCTTTGCTGGAAGTCGACGACAGCTCCGACAACGATGTAATTGAGAAAAATAACATCGATAATGATGACAGCATGCAAGAGTCTGCATCAGCCTCATCTTCTGACAGCATGGATACCGGGGAAGCACTGGAAAAGAATGATTTACCGGACGAGCTGCCCATCGACAGTACCTGGGATGAGTACATTTCTGCGTCTTCTGCACCCGCGCCCGGCCCTTCCGGTGGCGACGATGAACAAATCTTTCAGGGTGAAACCACCGAAAATATTCAGGACCATCTGCTGTGGCAAATGCGTCTGACACCTTTTTCTGATACAGACCGCGCCATTGCACTGGCGATCATCGATTCTATTGATGAGTCCGGCTATCTCACGGTTACCGTTGACGACATTCTGCAAAGCGTTAACAGTGAAGATATGGAAGAGCCCGTTGAAGAAGATGAGGTTGAGTGTGTACTTAAACGTATTCAGCTTTTTGATCCTCTCGGTTCCGGGTCCCGCACACCGCAGGAGTGCTTGTTAGTTCAGCTGGCACAATTTGCACCGGAAACACCGTGGCTGGAAGAAGCTAAACTGCTGCTCAGAGAGCATTCCGATCTGTTGGGCAGTAAAGACTACCGTACGTTAATGCGTAAAACCCGCCTGAAAGAAGATCAGTTGCGGGAAGCGATGCGTTTGCTGCAAACGCTTAATCCCCGTCCGGGCAGTGCATTAATTACGAAAGAACCCGAATATGTCATTCCGGATGTATCGGTTGCGAAGAAAAATGGCCGTTGGGTTGTAGAATTAAACCCCGACAGCCTGCCTAAGCTCAGTGTTAATCAGCAGTACGCTGCAATGAGCCGTAAAGCAAGAAACAGCAGCGATTCACAATTTATCCGCTCTCACATGCAAGAAGCTAAATGGTTCATTAAGAGCCTTGAGAGCCGGAACGATACGCTGCTGAAAGTAGCAAATTGTATTGTTCAGCAACAGATGGGCTTTTTTGAGCATGGCCCTGAAATGATGAAACCAATGGTGCTGAATGATGTCGCAGAAATGGTAGATATGCACGAATCTACTATTTCCAGGGTAACAACGCAGAAGTACATGCACACGCCCCGTGGTATTTTCGAGTTGAAGTATTTCTTCTCCAGCCACGTTGCCACTGAATCAGGTGGAGAGTGTTCATCGACAGCGATTCGCGCCCTGATTAAGAAGCTGGTTGCCGCTGAAAATCCAGGCAAGCCACTGAGTGACAGCAAGATTGCTTCGTTGTTGGCCGATCAAGGCATTATGGTTGCCCGGCGAACAATAGCAAAGTACCGGGAATCCTTGTCGATCCCGCCGTCTAACCAACGCAAAAGCCTTATCTAACTTAAGGCTGCTCAAAATAAGGAAGACGAAATATGCAAATCAACCTTTCTGGTCATCACATTGAGATCACTGATTCTTTGCGTAATTATGTCGATACTAAGTTCAGCAAACTGGAACGTCATTTTGACCACATATCAAATGTGCACGTTATTTTAAATGTTGAAAAGCTTAGCCAAAAAGCAGAAGCAACGGTTCATCTTAGCGGCGCGGAAGTCTTCGCCTCTTCCGAAAATCAGGACATGTATGCTGCCATTGACAGCATGGTCGATAAACTCGACAGGCAGGTCCTGAAACACAAGGAAAAGCTTAAAAAGCACTAATTGAATTCATGGATATACAAGCCATAGTCAGCCTGGACCGCACCGAGTGTGCGGTCCAGTGCAATAGCAAAAAACGCATTCTCGAAATCATCAGCGGGATTGCAGCTAAAAATAACCCCGATGTAGATGAAGCCACCGTGTTAAGTAGCCTGCTGGCCCGTGAGCGAATGGGCAGCACAGGTATAGGTAACGGCATTGCCCTCCCCCATGGTCGTCTGGCCGGACTGGAAAAAGTCATCGCCATTGTGGTTACCAGCACGCCCGCCATCGATTTTGATGCAATCGACAATAAACCTGTGGATATTTTCTTTACTCTGCTTGTCCCTCAGGAACAAACCGAAGGACATTTACAAACTCTGGCCATGGTTGCCGGGAAACTCAGCGATAAAGAAACCATAAAAACTATCCGCAAAGCTCAGACAAGTGATGATATTATTCGCGCATTACAGTAACTTAGTGTAATACGCACCGACAACACGTGACTTCAGGAGAAACGGCGTGAAGTTAATTATCATCAGCGGACGTTCAGGTTCAGGAAAATCAGTAGCACTTCGTGCCCTTGAGGATCTGGGGTATTACTGCGTCGATAATATTCCGGTTAATCTGCTACCAGCCCTGACACACACTGTCGCCGATGAATACGAGCAGGTAGCTGTGAGTATTGATGTCAGGAACTTGCCTAAAGAGCCTTCTGAGCTGGTTGAAATTCTCGACTACCTGCCTCAGTCATGGACTGTCACCATCGTATATATTGACGCAAGTGACGATATGCTGGTGCGCCGGTTCAGCGAAACCCGCCGGTTACACCCGCTGGCCAAACTGAATAAATCATTGTCTGATGCCATTCAGACAGAACGGGAATTACTGGCCCCCGTAGCAGAAAGAGCGGATTTGAATATTGATACCGACTCTCTGAGCATCCACCAGCTGGCAGAATTAATCCGCGAGCGTATCCTCGGTAAGAAAAGCTCACGACTTGTTCTGGTATTTGAATCATTCGGCTTTAAACACGGTATTCCCAAAGATGCAGACTATGTATTTGACGCCCGTTTTCTGCCAAACCCTCACTGGGAGCCGGATTTAAAACACCTGACAGGCCTGGATACACCGGTTCAGGTTTTCCTCAGTTCCCAGCCTATTGTGACTAAATTTATCTGGCAGATTCAGAACCTCATCACGACCTGGCTGCCGCACCTTGAACGGAATAACCGCAGTTATGTGACAGTCGCTATCGGATGTACCGGCGGACAGCACCGTTCAGTTTATGTAGCGGAATCACTGGCGAAAAACTTCCGGGAATCTCATCCTGATGTCCAGATCCGCCACAGGGAGCAAAGTAAATAATGCGCATAGAGAAATCTCTGACTATTGTTAATAAACTGGGCCTGCATGCCCGGGCTGCAACGCAGTTGGTGCAACTGGCGAATCAGTTCGATGCCGAAGTTATTTTACAAAAAGGCGATAAGCAGGCTAATGCCAATAGTGTACTGGGACTGATGATGATGGAAAGTCATCAGGGGGAACAGGTTACTGTGATCTCTGAAGGTCCTGATGCTGAAGCTGCAATGGATGCTGTTGAGGCATTAATTGCAGGCAGATTTAACGAAGATGAATAGCGCCGGCACACCACTGAGTGTGTAGTGCCGGCGAAGGCTTAAAGGCAAACCCGTTGAAACGTTTCATCAGTTTAATCATCTTTTTGACAGCGATGGCTTATCAAAGCTCTGTATGGTGTGCTGAGCACAGAAAAAGTCTGACAACCGGTGGTACAGCCTGGCCTCCTTATCTGTACATAACAGACAATAATGAGCCGGCCGGTGAAGACTACCAATTGTTGAAGTCGGTTTTAGGCAAGCTGGATTATGCACTGGAAAGCCAGATCCTGCCTGAAAGACGGGTCACTCAGCAAATAGAACTGGGGCAAATTGATGTAGTTACAGGTGCAGCTTTCACACCGGCGAGAGCACTGAAAAACTATTTTTCTGTTCCTTACCGCAAAGAAACCATCAGCTTTGCCTTTCATCCTTCCCATCATAACGAATATGCCGGCAAATCTCTTGAAACCTTACTAAGGGAAGGCAAAACCCTGGCGTTAAATACCGGTGGGTGGTTCGGCGACTGGTTTAATGAAACAGTCACTGAGCAGTACAGCGCGCAGCTTATTCATCTGGATTCCGTTAAACGGCGGTTACAGTTTCTGAACAGAGGCCGTGTCGATTTGGTGCTGGACGATATCAGAGTGATTAGCTTTAATGCTGAACTGCTGCATCTCGAACTGGAAATCAGTAATAATCCCGTTAACGTACAGGACGTCCACTTCATGTTCAGTAAACAATCTGTGGACCCGGGCTTCATCGATAAATTCAATCACGTCCTGTCTGACTATGTTAAAGACCCGGATCCTGCGATCTGAGCCTTCAACCTCACGTCTTATTCCGCTGCCGCATTGTCCCTGACATTTTTTTGCACCGTAATCGCGGCAAACAAACTCAGTACAAAAGCCATCCCATAAAATCCTTTTTCACTCAGCAACAGGTTGGCATTTACCAGACCAACGACTAACAGTGCAATAGCAGAACCAAGGCCAAACCAGCACAACATCAGGTATATTTTCGTTGTCTGTATGCCTTCCATTTTGTCCCGCACTGTTTTTTGTACAGACACGGCAGCAAACAGTCCAAAGAGAAATACAGCAAAGTAGTAGCCTTTTTCATTAAGTGGCATATCGGCATTCAGTAGTCCGGTGATGTAAGCAGCAAATCCTGTCAGCAGTGCAATAACAGAAGCAATAAAAAAGGCTTTCGTTGGTTTATTTGCGTTCATGATGATCTCCGTTTTATATCAGTGACTGGCATACAGCACGGTTTGATGTGCCACCAGTTGATTGTTTTCCAGATAATTAGCAATTGTGGTAAACGTAGCGGTTTGTATCGCGCCAGGATGGTCGCTTAACGACACACCGCTGCTCACCCAACTGCCTAACCGCAACTTCATTTTGTTAACCTTCACCGGCTGTGCTTTAAACCATGCCTGCGTATTGTTTTTCAGGCGATGACTGTCAGTAGTGTCGTAAATAGCAGCATTCAGCACATCAAGGGTGTACTCAGTGCAGTTTTGCTTTCCTTCCGTAAACGGGCTCGCAATAACGGAATAGGACGGTTCGTGAAGCAATTTCGCCTTGTCCTGCGCATACAGGGCAACGATTTTCTGCTGCACTCCCCAATCGGGAATAATAATGCCGGCTTTTAATTCTGTAGCTCCCCAAAAGAAATCCACCGGATAATCCGTTTTCAGTACGCTTGTACCCGGCTTATCTGCCAGCTGATATAAATTGTGTATTGCATACCCCTGCTCTACCGTGCCGTCATCCAGCGTAACATCGGAATACAGTGCAATTGCCGTATGGGTAAATGAAATACCTTCAGGCAAGTCTTCAGGCGCCCGTCCAACCCGCGCAATGATCGCCGCATAGGCTCCCTGCTCAGCCAGATAATGCTCGGTTTGCTTTGCAAACTTTATAATCGACTCCGGGGCGTGCCGGCGGGGGGCTTCTTCCTGACTGCCGGCAAATACAGGCAACGCCAGACACGCGAGCATTGCTATGGCGGACCTCATTGAGTTTTCCCCTGTGTCACGATAGTCTGGTTTATCACCACGTTGGGTGCCGGGTCTGCAGTAATCACCCGTTTTGTTACTGGTAGAGGTTTATTGCTTTTCTCAATGCTATGGTGAACGGAGTGGGCTGAATCTGCCGCAATCACTGCCACTCCTACACTCAAAACGACCGGTGCAACTGATACCGCGCTGGCCACAGACGCCGTTGTTTGCACGCTTTCCGTTGCTGCAAGCACACTGTGTTTACTTGCCTGACCGCTGTGTTGTATTGAGTCGTCGGCCATTGCACCGCAACTCAGTGTCAGTATTGCTAAACCTGATATCAATCCATGTTTCATTTTCAGTTCCTCAGTAGTGACTGTGTATTCACAGTAGTCCGGAGAAGAACATTAATAAACTCAAATAATTGATGTAGACTATTTCAACACCAAAAGTATCACTTATTAATACTATGCAGCAGATTAAGCAACTCATCGGCACCCTGAAACGCAGTTTGAAGCAGCGGGGTTTTACTTATAAATCACTGGCGGAGCGCCTTGACCTGAGTGAGGCAAGCATTAAAAGATGTTTTGCACAGGAAGCCTTTACTCTGGAGAGACTGGCACAAATTTGCGATGTGATGGACCTGACCCTCAGTGAACTGTTTCAACTCAGCGAACGGGAACAGCCCGCCCTGTCCCAGTTAACAGAAGAGCAGGAAAAAGAGTTACTGGCTAACCCGAAGCTTTTGCTTATGGCCGTGCTGGTAAGGGACGGATGGCAGTTTGACGATATCACCGGTCATTATGAGATAGACCCACTGGAAGGTGTCAGGCTGCTGGCAAAGCTCGATAAACTCAGGCTGATAGAACTTTTGCCCGGCAACCGGTACCGTCTGCGCATTGGCCAGAATTTCCGCTGGATCCCGGGAGGACCGTTAGCACAGTTTATGGAACAGGAAGTTATGGTGAAGTTCATGGCGCCGAAGCGGGGTGAGCCCTGGCTGTTCAGGCTATACATCCGCGGCCGCTATTCAGAGGAATCCATCCGGATCATTGAGAAGCGCCTGAAGCAACTGTCAACGGAAGCGGCAGAATTAAACGATGCTGATTCATCTTTACCGGTTTCAGAACGAACGCATATTGGTATGTTGCTGGCGATGCGTCCCTGGGAACCCTCCCTGTTTGAAAAGATGCGCAGAGAGCAAAGCGAAGCGCAGCAGCAATAAATCACCCCGATGCTCACAATTTGTGCAAACGGACTGTTTGTGACGATTCGCAGGCAGATATACGCCGCTTTCCCGATGACAGTTTCCGGAGGGTAAGGTATTCTTTATCTACCTCCCTGTTTGTTTCTCAAAGGATTTCCGTGGCAGAAGCACTCGAAAGCAAATCAGCACAAAGCCAGCTATGGGCTCTGAATGCGGCGTTAAATGACGGCCGTTTTGTTTCTGTGCGCAAAATGCTGCATGAGCTGCCACCCAGCGATGTTGCCCTGATCCTTGAATCCAGCCCGACCCGGACCCGTGATGAACTTTGGGACCTCATAGACGGCGATTTTCACGGCGATATTTTAGAAGAACTGTCAGAAGATGTACGTAACGGTATTATCAGCAAGATGGTGCCTGAGAAGGTTGTTGATGCCCTTGAAGAAATGGACACCGATGACCTGGCGGAAACGTTAAGCAGTCTGCCGGATGAAGTATTGCAGGACATTCTGCAGTCCATGGATACTCAGGACAGACACCGGGCAGAACAGGCGCTGTCTTACGGTGAAGAAACCGCCGGTTTTATCATGAACACCGACACCATTACGTTGCGTCCTGACGTAACTGTTGATGTGGTGTTGCGCTATCTCAGACTGAAAGGGGATCTACCGGAAAACACGGATACATTTTACGTGGTCAACCGCACAGACAATCTGGTGGGCATTGTGCCGGTAGCACGCCTGCTGACTGCGGATCCCGACGATAAAGTGTCAGAGGTCATGGATGATGATCCCGAAGCGATCCCTGTTAATATGCCTGACGGTGAGGTTGCCAGTCTGTTTGAACGTTACAACTGGTTGTCAGCCCCTGTTGTGGACGAGAAAAACCGCCTTGCCGGTCGAATTACCATCGATGACGTAGTCGACATTATCCGCGAGGATGCGGAGCACTCGATGATGAGTATGGCCGGTCTGGATGATGAAGAAGATACTTTCGCGCCGGTGTTACAATCTACCCAGCGCCGCTCCGTATGGCTGGCTGTGAATCTGGTTACCGCCCTCCTTGCCGCAGCGGTCAGCGACTTATTTGAAGCAACACTGAGCCAGATGGCCGTGCTTGCTATCCTGAATACCATCGTTCCCAGCATGGGTGGTGTAGCCGGTAATCAGACACTCACGCTGGTTATCCGTGGTATGGCACTGGGCCATGTCAATGGCAGCAACGCAAAGTGGCTGGTTAATAAAGAGCTGGCAATCGGCCTGTTAAACGGCGTAATGTGGGCAGTACTTATCGCTTCTGTAATAGGTCTGTGGAAGCAGGATGTTATGCTTGGCCTCGTTATCGCCTTCGCCATGCTCGTCAACATGATTGCCGCTGCGCTATCCGGTGCAACCTTACCCATGATCATGAAACGTCTGAAAATCGACCCTGCGCTGGCCGGCAGCGTTATTTTGACAACCATTACCGATGTGGTGGGTATTTTTGCCTTCCTGGGAACTGCGTCACTGCTTTTAACCTGAGCATATTCACGCCCCGGCAGCCACGTCTTAATACGTGGCTGCAGAATATCTGTCAGCAGACGCACGATGCTGCCGGAGACTACTTACCGGCGGCCGGGGCGTAAAGCGGTATCCTACTCCCCTCACGGTTTCCAGCATAGCGGCCACGCTCTCATCTGCAGCCAGCTTACTGCGCAACCGGTTGATGTGTGACACCACGGTATGTTCATAGCAGTCAAGCTGATGACCCCACACTGTTTCCAGTAGCTGATTACGGCTGAATACCTGATTGGGATGACGGACAAAATGCGCAAGCAACATAAATTCCGTAGCGGTAAGCGGCAGAGCCCTTTCGCCGATCCTTGCCTGATGGGATTTGATGTCCAGAGATAACCTGCCAGACTGCAAAAGATGACATTCCGGCGGCTTTTCCTCATATTCAGGACGATAGCGGCGAAGCTGCACTTTCACTCTTGCCTGTAAAACCCTGTCGTGGCACGACAGCATCACCACATCGTCTGCGCCGAGTTCCAGCGCGAGGATATGGTCAGTTTCACTTTGAGATGCGGTAGCAATAATGACAGGCAGCAGAGGGTATTGCCGGCGGATTTGACGGCATACATCCAGTCCGCAGCGGCCGGGCAATACAATATCCAGAACCACCAGACTAAATTGATTTGCCGAGATTGCCTCACAGGGGTCGCTAAGCGTTGTCACACACTGGTGTCCCAGTGCCTCCAGACACTTGCGGATCCGTTGTGATTGAGCCTGATCATGCTGAGTTAACAAAATCATCTTCCCTCCGGCTGTTTTCATATGCAATGACTCGCATAGAAACAGACCGGAGGTGCCGGTATTTTATTCCACCCGGGTGATAATTAATTTCATCGCCGGATTGTCAAAACGGTGTTCTGAACCCAGAACAGAGTCTGTCAGTCCATCCTCTGCACTGACAACGCCGCCATGAAATGTGACAGCATCAAGGGCCTCTCTGCCTTCGCTGACACCTTCCCCGCCATCTGCCGGACCGGGTATAGTGCCCGCCGCCTCCGTATTGTCTTCTGTACCCGCATCGTAGACATGGGGCAACATGGTAAGCGCGTCATTTGTCACCAGCGCAGATAAATCCAACCCGGTTATTCCTGTGAATCCGTCATTGGTATTTACCAGCATAGTGACAACACTCAACAAAGCAGAATCACTGGCTTCCATGGTAAGCATAAAGGTTTCGCTGCTTCCGGGCATCAATGGCTCAGTACCGGCTTCTGCAACCAGCGTCTCGTCCTGTGCTGTCAGTGCACTGCTGTCTCCTCCTTCGGCAAGCATGGCTAGCCCGTCCGATGCAGCGCTGCCGGTTTGCCACAGAGTCACAGAGTCACTGGCAATCACCGCGACCGGCGAGAATAGTTGTGCAGCGGTCAGATTGGTTACGGTTATTTCATAAGTGCGCATTTCTGGTGCCGGTGGTTCAACGACGGTTTCATCATCGTCATCTGAACACGCCGCCAGGGTGAATAAAGCGACGGTCAGTGCGCTTAAGCGTATTATCCGTTGATTCATCATATCCACTCCTATTCACTTACCGTCACAACCACTCTGGCTACGGGATTGAGCCAGCGCTGTACCGTGTTTTGAACATCACTCATGCCACCGCTTAGCATATCGTCTCCCAGATTGCCGGGATGGATATGAACGGTCGCATTGGTGATAGTGGCATTCACCCCGGTGCCGTCCGTGCCGACTAACGCTTCCAGAGGAGGAGGAACCGGCATACCTGCTTCACCGGGTACGCCGCTACCGCGAACTTCATCATTGGCCTCGGTACCGGCATCATAGGCATTCAGGTAAATCATGTAGGTGCCGGGAGTTTCCGGTATGGTCCAACTGTCTAAACCAACAAAGCCATCATTGGTGGGCAACAACATGGCTACCAGACTCAGTTGGGTATTGCCGTCAGTGGTGGTCAGCATGGCAGATGTGGTCATTGCCGGCATAAGTAATCCGCCAGCGGGATTACTGACCATATCAGCAGACGCTCCGGCCGCCACTGTTTCCAGCCCTGAGATATCACCGCCTTCCGCCATAGCCTGCAATTCTGTGCTTGCTGCTTCACCGGTCACGAACAGATGGGTGTCGCTGCTGTGTGCTGCTATGAATAAAGGTGTGAATGCGATACCCCGGGTGAGGTTTTCCACTGATATTTCTACTTCAGCGGCGCTTAAAGTAAATGCCGGCAGGGTGGCCATGCAGAGGGTTGTGTAGCGAAGGGTTCTGTTTGCCATGATAAAGCTCTCTGTTGTTGTATGGAGCATTTATCCTGGCGCAGGATCCTCCCGGTTTGCTCACGGCCAGATCACAACAGCAGTACTTTTAAGAAACAGTATTAAACAGAATTAAAAAATCCGGCGCGGAGGCCGGATTTTTTTATTTAATGATTTTCAGCGTAGGTTTGCCTTTCTTCGGCGGCACCGGCGCGTTCTCAGAATCGCCATCGGTAACGTCGGAAGACGGTCCGTTCAGCGTGTCAGTATCGTCATCGCTCAACTGTTCAGGCGCCTGCATTTCATCTTCAACGGCAAAAACAGTTCCTGCGCCATTCTCACGGGCATAGATTGCCAGTACAGCATGGCAAGGCATATAGATCTGGCGGGGTTGCCCACCAAAACGAGCCTGAAACGAAATAGCGTCCAGATCCAGCGAGAAGTTAACGCACGCAGAAGGAGAAACATTAAGCACGATCTGGCCGTCTTTAATGAATTCCTGCGGAACATCAACACGATCCACCGTGGCATCTACCACAATGTAGGGCGTTAACTGGTTGTCTACAATCCATTCGTAAAATGCACGCAGCAAATACGGCTGATTGGATGTCATTTTACTCATAACGGATTATGAATTTCGCGTTCCTGATCAGTCAGAGAAGCTTTGAAAGAACTGCGGGAGAAAATGCGGTTCATGTATGCATTCACTTCTTTACTGCCATTACCGGTCAGAGTGATCCCCAACGCAGGTAAACGCCACAACAGCGGTGCCAGGTAGCAATCCACCAGGCTGAATTCTTCACTCATGAAGAATGGCATTTCAGCAAAGATAGGACCTAATGAAAGCAACGCTTCACGTAATTCATTACGTGCAGCTTCTACATCACCTTCATTACGGAAAATACGCGCAGCCAGAGAATACCAGTCCTGTTCGATGCGGTGCATCATCAAGCGGCTCTGACCACGGGAAACAGGGTATACCGGCATCAATGGAGGATGAGGGAAACGCTCATCTAAGTATTCCATGATGATATGGGATTTATATAACACTAACTCTCTGTCAACGAGGGTTGGCACAGTACCGTAGGGGTTCAGATCAATCAGATCCTCAGGCAGGTTAGTTGGATCAGTGTAGCTAATTTCAACACCCACACCTTTTTCCGCCAAAACAATACGAACCTGGTGACTATATATGTCAATAGTATCTGAGAACAACGTCATGATTGAACGCTTATTCGCGGCTACGGCCATTCATTTTCCTCCGTCGAGAGTGTTACCTTGCCCGGCCGTATTGCGACCAGAAACAAATGCTAAAAAAGGGGGCGGAATGCCCCCTTGCGTATTATACACAAATTAACAGAAATTAGTGCACTTCCTTCCAGTATTCTTTCTTCAGTAAGAAAACGAAGATGAACAGCACAACAATGAACACCAGTACCCACTTTCCGATAGCTTCGGATTGCAGGCGGAACGGTTCGCCACTGTATGCAAGGAAGTTAACCAGGTCAGCAATCGCCTGATCGTACTCTTCTGTGCTCAGCGCACCGTCACCATCGGTTTTAATACCCACAAACTGCTCTTTCATTTCACCGTCAACCATGGTTTCTTCATGGGTTAAACGGGGCGTGCCCTGAAGCGGCTGAAGGACATGAGGCATACCTACATCTTTAAATACCACATTGTTCACACCAAACGGACGGCTTTCATCAACATAAAAGCTGCGCAGGTAAGTATAAATCCAGTCGGAGCCTCTGACGCGGTTCACCAGCGTCAGGTCAGGCGGCGCCGCACCAAACCAGGTAGCAGCTGCTTCTTCAGGCATAGAACGGGTGATGTAATCCGTCACCTTCTCACCGGTAAACTGGAGGTTTTCCTGACCAATCTCATCAGGAATACCTAAATCGGTGAAGGTACGCTGATAGCGCTGGTATTGCATAGAGTGGCAACCCAGGCAGTAATTCATAAAGATTTTGGCACCGCGCTGTAACGACGCTTTATCGGTTAAATCAACTGGCGCTTTGTCCAGATGGACATTTCCGCTGGCAGCCATCGCCATACCCGGTACGAGGAATGCCAGTAACAACATTAGTTTTCTCATTTCGGGATCCTCGCTGGTACAGGCTTCGTCGTTTCATTTTTGCTGTATAAGAACAGTGCCACGAAGAAACCAAAATACAACACGGTAGCCACCTGAGAAGCAATGATTTTCCAGTTTTCCTGTGGTGTACCGCCCAGGTAACCAAGGAATACGAATACCGCAGCGAAAAGCAGCAAGTTGACTTTGTGCAGGCCACAGCGGTAACGCCATGACTTCACCCGTCCACGGTCAAGCCACGGCAGTGCAAACAGGGCCGCAATGGCACCAAACATAGCAATAACACCAAACAGCTTATCCGGCACCGCTTTGAGGATGGCGTAGAAAGGTGTGAAGTACCACACAGGGAAAATATGCTCCGGCGTCTTCAGCGGGTTAGCAATTTCAAAGTTTGGATGTTCAAGGAACTTACCCCCCATTTCTGGCGCAAAGAACATGATGTAACAGAATACGAAAAGGAAGATACTGAACGCCACTAAATCCTTAAGCACGATGTGCGGGAAGAAGGGCACCACATCATCAGCGATGTCATATTTACTGGTGTAGTACTCGTGGATTTCGTATTTAGTCTTTTCACTTTCAGGCAGAGAGCCCTTCTTGTGCTTGATGGCCACACCGTCAGGGTTATTAGAGCCCACTTCGTGTAATGCAATGATGTGCAGGAACACAAGAATGACAATGACCAGTGGCAGAGCGATAACGTGCAGAGCAAAGAAGCGGTTCAGCGTAGCACCGGAGATAACATAGTCGCCCTGAATCCAGATGACCAGGTCCGGACCAATCACCGGAATCGCACCGAACAGAGACACGATAACCTGTGCGCCCCAGTAAGACATTTGGCCCCAGGGAAGTACGTAGCCCATGAAGGCTTCGGCCATTAACGCGAGGTAGATAAACATACCGAAAACCCACAGCAACTCACGGGGTTTCTGATAGGAGCCGTAAATCATGCCGCGGAACATGTGCATATACACCACAATAAAGAACGCAGATGCGCCGGTACTGTGCATATAACGGATGATCCAGCCGAAATCGACTTCACGCATAATGTACTCGACAGAGAAGAATGCTCCTTCCGCCGTCGGGTTAAAGTTCATGGTTAACCAGATACCGGTTACGATTTGGTTGACCAGCACGATGGTGGCCAGAAAACCAAATACGTACCAGAAGTTCATATTACGTGGAGCAGGATATTGAATGGCGTGCATATTCGCCACACGCATCATCGGGATACGCTCTTCAATCCAGTTTAAAAAAGCATTCATAATTAAACTGCCTCCGCTTCTGAACCGATGATAACGGTGGTGTCGTTAACATACTGATAAGGCGGAACCACCAGGTTAAGTGGTGCAGGTACGCCCTGAAATACACGGCCGGCCATATCAAATTTGGAACCGTGACAAGGACAGAAAAATCCGCTGGGTACACCCTCTACGGCTTCTTCGAAGGCACCGTCTTTCAAGTATTGCGGAGAACAGCCAAGGTGAGTACAAATACCTACCAGAATGAGGTATTCCTCTTTCAGAGAACGGTAGCGGTTTTTAGCAAATGCAGGTTGCTGCTCTGTTTCAGACTCAGGATCGCGAAGACTGTCTTCGTGAGTGGCCAGTTCTTCCAGCACTTCCGGGGTACGGCGTACAATCCAGACCGGTTTGCTTCGCCACATAACACGAATTAACTGACCCGGCTCAATCGCACTGATGTCCACTTCAACATCTGCGCCGGCGGCTTTGGCTTTCGCACTCGGGTTCCAGGAAGTAACAAAAGGTACCGCTGCACCTGCAACACCAACAGCACCAACCACCGAAGTTGCTACCGTTAAAAAACGGCGGCGGGTGTTGTCCGGTTGGCTTCCGTTGAGTGCAGAGTCTTTTGCATCTACTGATACGTTACTCATCCACAATTCTCCAGATTTGGATTTTGATACCGGAGCAACTTTTTAACATTAAAGTTACGTACCGGTATCAGTCGGCCTGTCTTGATTTGCACTGTCAGCGCCCGTCTGTTGTGAGCGTCACGATGCTTTATAATTATTTCGACCAAAGATGATAAGTGAAAAGCCCTTATTGTTACAAGGTTTTATCAACGATTAAAAAACGATAACCTGCGCTTAATCAAAGACCTTTTAAAAATTTAATGATTCCTGTCCTGTTATTATCATTGTAGTGACATGATGTATGGTGAATGTCACACAATGATGAAACCCGAACGTATTGCCGTTCAATTTCAATAATAAGCCGGAACCGGAGTCAAATCTTCAGCCGGACTTCAGTATAGTCTATCAGTTCCGGAAAACCGTTTTTCCGGCGGGAATTTAATAATAATTAAACCTCCGCCCCGAAATTCACAATTAACCGGTTAATTAAAGCAAGGAGCGTCACTAATATCATGAGAACACTCAGTAAAATTCTCTGGGTCACCCTGCCCTTTTGCACACACTTCACTTTTGCTGCGCAAGATGACGCAACGTTTGTTAAGAACGCCATTGCTGATCATCAATCTCAAATGGAGAACATTTCAGACTCATTGTGGAACTGGGCCGAAGTTGGCTATAAAGAAACACAAAGCTCAGCATTAATGCAGACTGTCCTCCGTGAACATGGCTTTAACGTTGAAGCCGGCGTGGCAGGTATGCCCACCGCTTTCGTAGCCACCTGGGGTGGCGATGGTCCGGTCATCGGCATGCTGGCAGAGATGGATGCTCTGCCCGGTTTGTCCCAGCAGGCGATTCCTGATAAAAAACCACAGAGCGGCATGCACAACGGTCATGCCTGCGGCCACCACCTGTTTGCCGGTGGTTCAGTGGGTGCTGCGCTGGTTGTGAAGGACTGGCTGGAAGCCACCGGTACCGCTGGCCAAATCCGGGTATATGGTACGCCGGCGGAAGAAGGTGGTTCCGGAAAGGTGTATATGGCACGTGAAGGTTTGTTTGATGATGTAGATGTGGCACTTCACTGGCATCCGGGAGACGGAAACTCTGCCGAAGCTTCTTCCACTCTTGCCAACAAGAGTGCAAAGTTCCGCTTCCGTGGTATTGCGGCTCACGCTGCGGCTGCGCCGGAACGGGGTCGTTCCGCGCTGGATGCAGTAGAAGCAATGAACATGATGGTAAACATGATGCGTGAACATGTACCTGACCGCACCCGCATCCACTACGTGATCACCAACGGTGGTGCCGCTCCGAACATCGTGCCCGATTTTGCTGAAGTTTATTATTACGTACGCTCCCCCGAACCTGAAGTGGTACTGTCTTTATGGAAACGTCTGGAAAAAATAGCAGAAGCCGCAGCACTGGGAACGGAAACAGAAATGGAAGAGGAAGTTGTTGGCGGCACCTGGAACATTCTGCCTAATCTGACGCTGGCCCGCCAGATGGATAACAGCATGCACGCATTCGGCGGGATCAGTTACAGCGCTGAAGAAGAAAACTTCGCTGATAAAATTCGTCCGTCACTGGGTAAACCGGCCATGAAAGCGAAAGGCCAGCAAAGTGAGGTTGCGAAGTTTTCAGAGGATATCCCTGTCTGGTCTGCATCAACAGATGTGGGTGATGTGAGCTGGCAGGTACCTACAGCCGGATTGCGTGCAGCAACCTGGGTTCCGGGTACACCACCCCACAGCTGGCAGGCGGTTGCTGCCGGTGGCATGTCCATCGGTAAGAAAGGTATGACGCTTGCGGCCAGCACACTGGCTCTCACTGCGATAAAATTATTCGAACAACCTGCAGTTATTGAAGAAGCAAAAGCAGAATTTGACCGTCGTGCATCAGAAGTGGAATATGAAGCTCTGCTGGGAGATCGAAAGCCGGCGCTGAATTACCGCGATTAGCGCGACTAATCAGAGTCTTTCCGGTGTTTCAGCGTGCAGCAGAAACACCGGACAAACTTATCAGTAAATAAAATACAGGCATAAAAAAACCCGGTCGATGACCGGGTTTTTGATAACAGTAGTAAGCGAATTAACGCTTGGAGAACTGTGGCTTCTTACGTGCTTTGTGCAGACCAACTTTCTTACGTTCAACGCGACGAGCGTCACGAGTAACAAAGCCAGCTTTGCGCAGTGCAGGACGTAACGCTTCATCATACTCCATCAGAGCACGAGTCAAACCGTGACGAATTGCACCAGCCTGACCGTTTGAACCGCCACCTTTTACAGTAACGTAAACGTCAAACTTCTCAGTCATTTCTACCAGCTCAAGAGGCTGACGAACAACCATGCACTCAGTCTCACGACCAAAGTACGTATCCAGCGCGCGTTGGTTAACTACGATGCTGCCTGTACCCGGACGCAGGAACACACGAGCAGTAGAACTTTTGCGGCGGCCTGTGCCGTAGTATTGAGTATCTGCCATGTTAATAGCTCCTTAAATGTCCAAAACTTGTGGTTGCTGTGCGGTGTGCTTGTGCTCTGCACCTGCGTAAACTTTCATTTTACGGAACATTGCGCGACCTAGAGGGCCTTTTGGCAACATGCCTTTAACTGCTTTTTCAATAACCATTTCTGGCTTGTGAGCAATTAGTTTTTCAAAGTTTGTCTCTTTAAGACCACCTGGGTAACCAGAGTGCGCATAGTACATTTTGTCTTGCGCTTTACGGCCTGTTACCGCAACTTTCTCAGCATTGATTACTACGATGTAATCACCAGTGTCCACGTGAGGTGTGTACTCTGGCTTGTGCTTACCACGAAGGCGTAGTGCGATTTCAGAAGCCAAACGGCCTAGAGTTTTGTCTGTGGCGTCTACCACATACCAGTCACGTTGTACCGTTTCTGGCTTAGCAACAAAAGTTTTCATTTTCAAATTCACCCGAATAATATCGTCGTTACTGATTTCTGAACACCAGAAATCACCTTAAAATCAACACAATGACCCCTTCGAGCCGGCTGATTCTTCCACCTTCCCAAAGGTGGGCGTAACTGGGCAGGGCGCGAATTATACAGGATTTGAATAAAAAGCGAACCCCTGACGGGAAATTTCTGACAATTAAATAAAAAACTGGCATCGCTTAATTATTAAGCTAGAGTAAATAGTGTTTACGCACACATCCGGCACACAACAAACTTTGCTTATAAAAACACGATATGTCAGACAGAGGCTGCTTCTATGCATCACTTTACTGTGCTCTTTCATGTGCAGCGCCCCCGTGTTGTCTCAAACTTATACCTTTACCCAATCCTTCGCCGGTCCGACCTACGGCGTGTACAATATTGATGTGATGCGCGCGGCACTGCGCGTCACTGAAGATGACTACGGTGCTGTCACCCTTGAGAGACATCCCTTCCCCATGCCGCAGGGACGACAAATTCTCACGCTGCTTCGGGGTGAAAGCGACATCATGTGGAGTGTGACCACTGATGAACTCGAACAACAATTACTGCCGGTAAGGTTCCCTTTACTGCAAGGGTTAGGTGGTCACCGCATTTTCGTGATCAATAAAAATAAGCAAAATGCCTTTGGCCCGGGGCAGACCCTTGATGGTATTAAGTTGATGACATCGGTTCAGGGGAGTGACTGGCCGGACACTAAAATTTTGCAGTATCACAATTTTACAGTTGCCAGTATCAGCTGGAGTGACTGGTACACTACTATGTACCGCAGTCTCGAAGAGGGGATCATCGATTATTTTCCCCGTAATGTGGTGGAGGTATACAGAGATTTGTCCTATCACAACAGCGATAAGCTGACTATTGAGCAGAATCATCTGATCATTTACCCCAGCTACGAATACTTTTTTGTCGCCCCTCACGCGCCCGAATTACAGCAAAGATTGCAGGACGGGCTGACAAGGCTGTTGAAATCCGGAGAACTGGCGAAAATATTTAACCGCTATCCTGAGCACCGCAAAGCATGGGACATGGTCAAAAAGGGGAAGCGGGTTGTGCATCTGCTGGAATCAAACGTGCTGTCTTACTCATTTGAAAATCCCGACTGGATTGAAGCACCTTATGCGTTACTTAACGAGATTTCTGCTTTGCAAGCTCAGCCGCTTTAGCTTTTACCCAGAAGGATTCTAAAGACGGTAAGTCGTAACCGGCTAGTGCCCGGCCTTCTTCATTGGCCAGCGCAACCACATGTTCGAACCTGTAGCGGAATTTTTCACTGGCTTCACGCAGCGCCTGATCGGCATCAATATCCATATGGCGGGCTAAATTGACGATGGCGAACAAAGCATCGCCAATTTCTTCCTGAAGCCGGCCTTTGTCCACCGGGCTTGCATCCAGTTCCTGCTGAACTTCATCGACTTCTTCTTTTATTTTATCCAGCACCGGCTGTGTTTCGTGCCAGTCAAAGCCCACGTCACGACAGCGCTGCTGCAAGGCCTGCGCATATTTGAGCGCAGGCAATGCGGGATCGGTGGCTTCGAAGAACGCCTCAGCGTTACCGTTAACCGGTTTTACGTTTGACATCAACTACACCTTTTAACTGCAACAGCCGGGTCATCACTTTTGATAAGACCTGACGGTCCGGCACTTCTACCGAAATAGAAATCATCGCCGTCTGGCGGGTTTTATCACTCAGACTGTTAACGCCAAGCAGCGCCACACTCTCGTTTGCCAGTACAGTAGTGATATCTCTGAGCAGACCGGTCCGGTCTGAACAGAAAATGTCGATACCGGTTTCAAAGCCCACGTTTAACTGTGTCGACCAGCTGACTTCGATTTGTCTTTCAGGATGCTGTTCTAACAAATGCTGCAACTGATCGCAGTTTTCTTTATGCACACTGACACCCCGCCCCTGCGTGATATAACCCATAATGGATTCACCGGGTACAGGCTTACAGCAGTTCGCCAGCTGACTCATCAGGTGACCAACCCCTTCAATGACTACCGTATCCTGCTTGCCTTTAGAGCCGGCATTCTTACGGGTCTTCACCTTCGGACTGATTTCCGGCTCTTCTGCCGGCTCCGGCTCCAGCAGGTGCTGAATATGATTCACCACCGTCATCACACGGATATCACCCACACCGATGGCAGCGTAGAGATCGTCCACGTGCTGAAGATTGTACTTCTCACACGCTTCGGCAGGTACTTTCACCGGCAAGTGGGCACGGGATAATTCCCGTTCCAGCATTTCCTTTCCGGCCAGCAGGTTTTTCTCTTTATCCTGCTTTTTAAAGAAAGAGTGGATAGTCGCTCTGGCTCTGGATGAATGCACATAGCCGAGCCCCGGATGCATCCAGTCACGGCTCGGGTTAAGCTCTTTACCGGTATGAATTTCTACCTGGTCACCGCTTTGCAACTGGTAGGTAAATGGCACAATACGCCCGTTTACTTTAGCACCAATACACCGGTGACCGACGTTACTGTGAATGTAATAGGCAAAATCCAGCGGCGTCGCACCCTGTGGCAGGTCGACTACATCCCCTTTCGGGGTAAACACATACACACGGTCGTCGAATACCTGACTACGTAATTCTTCGACCAGATCGCCGCTCTCCGCCACTTCTTCCTGCCAGGCAAGAATGCGGCGTAGCCAGTTAATGCGCTCATCGTAACCGGATGCCTTTCCGGTAGACCCTTCTTTATATTTCCAGTGGGCTGCCACACCCAGTTCTGCATCCTGATGCATTTGCTGAGTGCGGATTTGAATTTCAACAGGTTTGCCTTCGGGCCCCACAATAACCGTGTGGATAGACTGGTATCCATTCGGTTTTGGTGTGGCGATGTAGTCGTCAAACTCTTTGGGAATATGTTTGTAGTTTGCGTGTACGGTACCCAATGCGGCATAACAATCCTGCAACCGTTCAGCAATGATGCGTACCGCACGAATATCAAAAAGCTGCTCAAAAGTAAGATGCTTTTTCTGCATCTTTTTCCAGATACTGTAGATATGCTTAGGGCGGCCGTAGACTTCCGCTTTAATATGCTCGTTATCCACCAACGCCTGCAAATCAGACACGACATTCTGAATGTAGGTTGCCCGCTCTTTGCGCTTACCATCCAGCTGTTGAGCAATATCTTTATAGGTTTTCGGATGCAGGTAGCGGAAAGCCAGGTCTTCCAGTTCCCACTTTAACTGACCGATACCCAGACGGTTTGCCAGCGGCGCATAAATCGTCGCGCACTCTCTGGCCACCAGCACCCGGGTCTCTTCGTCGGCTTTTTTAACCTGTTGCAGTGCACAAATCCGTTCAGCCATCTTAATTACCACGGCGCGGACATCTTCCACCATGGCAAGTAACATCCGGCGGATGCTGTCGATATGCTGTTCGTCAGGAACAGACAGGGAAGATTCATTCCGGCGACGGCTATGCAGGGTTTTGATAGCGTCCATGCGGCGGACACCATTGATCAGATCGCTGATCTCCTCACCAAACTCCGCCAGCACGTCAGTATCGGTGAGATTGTGCTTTTCACAATACGGATACACCAGTGCCGCCTGAAGCGTGGCATCATCCATGTTCAGCTGATGCAGAATTTCTACCATTTCCTGCCCGACCAGCAAACGGTCAGGCATATGGGACACTGCTTTTAATTTTTCTTTTGTAGTATCACTTAGCGATAGACTATTTAACCAGGCTTCAAATGACGGTCTGTCAGGCTCGTGTACTTTTCGTGTTGATACCATAAAACATCAACTCGCTTATGCTTTGTTCTTGTGGTCCGTTAATAACATCATGACTTCCAGATGTCGGGTCTGGGGAAACATTTCAATGAGCCCCACGCGCTCGATTGCATACCCGGACGCCAGAAGGCACTGCGCATCTCTTGTCAGAGTACCCGGATTGCAAGAAACATACAAAATTGATTTTACCCGTTGTCGTGTCAGGGTTTCACAAACGGCATACGCGCCTTCCCGCGAGGGATCCAGCAACAGTTTATCAAAACCGCCGCTCAGAGCCTGAGCTACCGCCTGTTCATCAGACAAATCCAGATGCAACCAGTTCACATTGTCTACGCCCTGTTTTGACGCATTTTCTTTAGCCCGCTGCACCATTTCAGCCACGCCTTCAACGGCCTGCACCTGTGCTCCCCGTTTTGCCAGCGACAGGGAAAAATTCCCCAGACCACTGAACCAGTCAGCAATTTTTTCACCGGGCTGCGGATTCAACCATTCCATGGCCTGCGCCACCATCTTAGCGTTAACCGGCCCGTTTACCTGAACAAAATCATCTGCCGCCGGAGACAAACTCAATCCGGGCTCTGTGGTGCAATACAGCTCCGCTTCTTTATGCAATGTAAGCGTGCCTTCCTGTCCTTCCACGGTCATGTTTACTTTGTGCTCAACGGCAAATGCTATCAGTGCATCGCCGAATGCCGGGGACATGGGTTTGGTCAGCCGCACAGAAACAGCATTCACATTATCGCCGGCAAGTAAGGTGACATGGCCCACATGTTTACGGGCAGAATGACCCGATAGCAGTGCTTTTAAAGGCGCAATCAACGCGGATAATCCGGGTTGCAGTACAGGACACTGGTCAACATCCACCACCTGCTTACCCTGCTCTTCCCGGTAACCTAACTTAAACTGTTTGTCATTCCGTGCGTCTGTGGCAAGCCGGGCCTTCCGGCGATAACCGCGACGTTCTCCGGTAACCGCTGCGGTCCAGGGAATGTGATCTAAACCAAACTGTAATTTCCACCAGCTATCCAGCGCTTCCTGACGATATGTCAGTGCCGCATCGGCATCTGCATGTTGCAACTGGCAACCGCCACAACGATCAGCGAGGTCGCAAAAGGGTGTTACCCGATGAGGACTGGACGTGAGGATTTTTTTTACCGACGCTCTTGCGAAGCGCTTTTGTTGTTGTGTAACCAGCACATCAACTTTTTCGCCAGGCAGCGCACCATCAACAAACAGTACCGGTTTGCTGTCGTTACACACACCTTGTCCGGTCATGTCCCAACGTTGAACGGTGACGGTTTTACCGGTTTGTGTTTTTTTCGACGACTTTGCCGGCTTATAGAAACTGACCATAATTAAGATTCTAAAATAACAGTAGCAGTAGCGTAATGCTGCTCATCAGAAATGGAGACATGACTGCGAACAACGCCCTTTTCTTCGCAGCGTTTAGCAAATTCATCACTAAAGGTCAGAAAAGGGGCGCCGGACTCATTATTACCAACACAAATATGATGCCAGCTGATCCCCCGGCCAATCCCCGTGCCCAATGCTTTTACCGCTGCTTCTTTCACCGCGAACCGCTTAGCCAGATATCTTGCCGGTTCAGGGCTGGCTCCGAAGATAACCATTTCCTGCTCAGTCAGTACACGACTGGCTAACCGCGCTGAACGGGACAGAGCGTCTTCTATACGGGCAATTTCGACAATGTCCGTGCCCATTCCCACAATGGCCATGTTCAGCCTGCTTTTCCTGCACGGGCTTCCTGCATCAGCGCACGCATATCAGCGACGGCTTTTGCCAGACCATCAAACGCCGCACGGGCAATAATGGCGTGACCGATATTCAGCTCAATGATTTCAGGAATGGCGGCGACAGGCTTCACGTTATGGTAGTGCAGGCCGTGACCGGCGTTAACTTTCAGGCCTTTTTTAGCGGCATAGTGAATACCTTTTTTAAGCCGTGCCAGTTCCACTTCCTGTTCACGCTCATTTTTTGCTTCAGCATACTGACCGGTGTGAATTTCGATATAAGGCGCACCACATTCAATGGCCGCATCAATTTGCTTCTCGTCTGCATCAATAAACAGGGAAACCTGAATACCCGCTTCACCCAGCACGGTACAAGCGTTTTTCACTGCCTCAAAATTACCGGCGACATCCAGGCCACCTTCTGTGGTCAGCTCTTCACGCTTTTCCGGCACCAGACAGCAAAAAGCAGGCTGTGTTTTCAACGCTATCTGCAGCATTTCGTCTGTCACTGCCATTTCCAGATTCAGACGGGTGTTGATCGTTTGTGCCAGTAAATCCACGTCACGATCTTTAATATGACGGCGATCTTCCCGTAAATGCACAGTGATCCCATCTGCGCCTGCCCGCTCGGCCACATCAGCGGCATGAACAGGATCGGGATAATTCGTACCCCGCGCGTTTCGCAGCGTGGCAATATGGTCAATGTTAACGCCCAGTAAGATGTCGTTCATGGATAGATAACCCTGGCAATAAAGTGTGAAGATTGTAGCAAAGAAGTTCCCCGCTGACTCAGGAAAATAGGCGTCAGCCACCGCTTAAGCGCGAAATAATTCTCTGCTTTTTAACGGTTTACCGCCCAGCAATTGATGCAGTGCCTGGCGGTTGATCAGTTTCGCAGCCCGTCGCGACAACGCAGTCCATTCACCGTGTCCTAATTCGATAAGCGCCGTTCCCGGCAACCGGTGTTTATGTCCTGGCTGATGACAGGCCACGAACCCTTGTTCCGGCGAATACAAATACCAGCCATCAGGTTCAATGGCTTCACCGCTCAGCCCGTCAGTAAACCAGTCCGCGAGCATACCCATTTCTTCTAACAGAGAAAACTCAAACTCACGTAATGTTTTTTCAATATCAGGTTGAACGATAAGGGAATTCAGGGCGTGCTCATATTGGGCATACACCGTATCACTGGCCAGGCCCGCCGGCATGACACGGTTAAGTATTTCATTTAAATACATGGCACAAAACAAATCGTTCCCTGCCAGCATAGGCACCGGCCCGTCACTTTCAATTTGTCTGAGGTTTTTAAGATCGGTTTTTCCGCTGAGCTGGATGCGCACTTTACGGAAGGGTTGCAACAAGCTTTTGCGCTCATTCTTGCTGCTTCTCACGCCTTTCGCTACCGCGCTGACCTTACCCGTTTGCAAGGAAAAGAAATCAACAATATAGGACGTTTCCCGGTACGGACGGCGGTGGAGCACATAAGCATCTGACCACTCTGGCTGACTCATCTGGGGGTTAACTCCGCTTGATCCGGACCACTTTCATTGTTTCAAAAGGGATACCCGCCACTTCCTCCTGCTGACGGTAATAGGTCAGGTTGACCCTGGCCCCTTTGAGTGACTGATACTGTTGTTTACGCCGGAAAATGAAGGGCACGTCCACGCCTTCGAGCATCAACGTATGACGCACCCACTCGCCTTCTTCACGCTGAACGTGAGAGACGACTTTACAGTTTTCACTGTGGGTCAGCGCCTGATGCTTCTCTGTGAGTGTCTTACCGTCATTCACCGGGCACGATCTCTTCAATAAGCAGTTGAACTGATTCCCGTCCCCGGAAGGTGTTTATATCGAGCTGATACACCACCTGTGCGCGCAGGATACCGGCATTTGGCCAAACTGTGGTGTCTACACCAAACGCAATGCCGTCTACTTCTTCACCATTGGCCTTACGGAATACCAGCTTAAGATGATTTTTGTTTTCCCCTACCATGCGCTGATCAACAATATCCAGCACACCGTCAAATTTAGGGGCATCAAAGCCCTGACCGAACGGGCCGGCCTGACGCAGGGCATGGGCCAGGCTTAAATCTATTTCGTCAGCAGCCAGCTCACCATCAGACAGTATTTTTCTTTCGCAATCAATATTCGCCAGATGACGCAGGGTTACATGATGAAACGCCTTTTCAAACTGAGCCAGCGCATCTGTTGCCAGGCTTAAACCCGCCGCCATAGCATGGCCGCCAAACTTGTCGATCACACCCGGCCAGCCGGTATTCACTTCATCCAGAATATCACGGATATGCAAACCGGGAATGGAGCGCGCAGAGCCTTTAATGGTGTTGTCATCCTGGTTGGCAAATACAATAACCGGCCGGTGATGCTTTTCTTTTAAGCGCCCTGCCACAATGCCAATGACGCCCTGATGGAAATGGGGCTGGTACATCACCAGTGCAGGAGGCAGGTCCTCGCCCACAGAAACAGAAGCCAGTGCCGCTTCCGCCTCTTCTTTCATTTCGGTTTCTATGGCCCGCCGTTGTAAATTCAGACGGTCAAGCTCTGCTGCCATATGGCGTGCCTGCAACGGGTCATCGCAGAGTAAACACTCTATTCCCAGCGCCATGTCGTCCAGCCGTCCGGCTGCGTTTAGCCTGGGCCCGATAACAAATCCCAGATCGGTACTGGTGAGGTAAGCCAGCGGCTTATTGCGGTTAGCAATTTCGAAAAGAGCCTGAATGCCCGGCCGGCAATGTCCGCTGCGAATGCGTTGCAGGCCCTGATACACCAGAACACGGTTATTCTTATCCAGCGCAACAACATCGGCAACGGTGCCTACGGCAACGATATCCAGAAGCGTTGCCAGGTTAGGCGCCTGCTTGCCTTCAAACCAGCCTTGTTGCTGTAACGCTGCCCGTAAAGACAGCATCAGATAAAAGGCTACGCCAACGCCGGCCAGGTTCTTTGAAGGAAATTCACAGCCCGGCTGGTTGGGATTCACAATCGCATCGGCATCAGGCAGCGTGTTTCCGGGCAAATGGTGGTCTGTCACGATAACGGTGAGCCCCAACTCTTTCGCCCTCTTCACACCGGCAAGGCAGGCAATACCGTTATCAACGGTAAGTAAGATATCGGTGCCCTGCTCATACGCGACATCGACAATCTGCTCACTGAGGCCGTAGCCGAAATCAAACCGGTTAGGCACAAGATAGTTTACCTGCCGCAAGCCTAACTGGCGCAGCGCCAGTATACAAACAGCGGTGGAAGTTGCACCGTCGGCATCGAAGTCACCGATAATGGTGACCCGCTTTTGCGTTTTGATAGCATCAACCAGGCAAGCCGACGCAGCGTTGATACCTTTAAGCAGGTTGAAATGGGAGAGTTGCTTTACGGCGTTATCCAGCTCGTCAATGTTCCGGATAGCGCGGCCGCGGTACACCCTGTCAAGTACAGGGTGCAGATGTGTACTCAAACGGGAGTCAGAGCAAAGCTCCCGTCTCACAATGGGTAACGACATATTATTCAGTTTGTGCGATTTCTTGGATCAGGACGTCTGCAGGCTTATAACCCGGCAACATGGTTCCGTTGTCGAAAATGATGGCAGGAGTACCACGGATCCCCAGTTTACGGCCGGCAACAAATTGTTCGGCGACAGTATTATCGCAATCTTCTTTTGCAAAGGTCGGGTTAGCAATTGATTTCGCGCGGGTCAATGCTTCCTGAGGATTCTTTGCACACCAGATAGAAACCATATTTTCATAGTTTTCTGTACCCAGTCCGGCACGGGGCCACGCAAGATAACGTACAGTAATACCGGCCTCATTTAACTCATCTACTTCTCGGTGTAACTTCTTACAATAGCCGCAGGTGTAGTCGGTAAAGACCGTCATCACATGCTTTTCGTTTTCAGCTTTAAATTCGATGCCCTGATCAGCGAACGGTGCAATGGCATCAAGACGAACCTGACCCAGCGCCACTTCGGTAAGATCTTTCATGCCCGCGTTCACATCGTACATGTGACCGAACATCATATAATCTGCATTTTCTGTTACATAAAACACCTGATTCGCCGCAGTCACTTCCAGCAAACCGTCAACAGGAGAATTAGCAATAGCTTCAGGTTCAACACCCACTATGCTTTTTACTTTATCGTTGACCGCCTGCTCTGCACTGCTGTTTACAGTCGCCGCAGGCTGACTTGCCGCCTTTCCGGTGGATTCAGATGATGCATCAGATTCTGCCGAGCACCCTGTTGAAAGCACAATACCTAACGCAACCATCACGGCATAACGAATATTCTTCACAAAAACTCCCGGAACGCAGGCCAGTCGCCCGCATGTGTAAATACGTAAATAGATTCTTATGCAATACTATCACAATCTCACCCCGGCAAAAGTTATCTGAAAGTCCGTGATCATTCTTTCACCGCAGAAAGGGAGCGGTGTGAAGGAAGCTACATCCGGTTAAGGTCGTGTCAGGTGCCCGCTCATGCATTAAATTATAATCATTAGACAGTTTACGTTTGCCTTTTTAAACATTGAATCAGGTAATGGATGCACTATAATGCAAACAAAATCCACCTTATGCTTATTAAACCATGCAAAAATCCAATTTATTCCTGCACAGCATTGGCAAACTTGTACAAAGCAGGAGGTCTGAATCCATGGACCAACAGGAACTGGCTGTAAGGTGCGGCGTAGGCAGAAACACAATCTCAAATATTGAGAATGGCAGAAATGTCAGTGTATCAAGCTTGCTCATGGTGCTGGAGCAACTGGAATTAATCGATGACTTTCAGGTGGTGATTGACGAAAAATTGAATGAAAACAATGCCGCTTTAGTAAGAAAATCAAGGAAGTACACGGAGCTGGACAATGACTTCTAAAGCGTATGTGTTTGTTGACGGACTTGAAAGTAAACCCGTTATATGCGGAATTGTTGAACTGGATACCAGTTCTGCAAGCGGGCGTTTTCGCTATGGCAAATCCTGGCTCTCTCGCGATGATGCCTTTCCCTTAGATCCTGTTAACTTACCGCTCTCAGAGAGTGAATTCAGCAGTTCCGTTAATCATGGTCTGTTTGGCGCACTGGCAGATGCAGGCGCAGACTCCTGGGGTGAGAAAGTCATCCTTTCTATTCACAGTACAGTACCGAAAAATAAACTGGAATTTCTTCTGGCCGGATCTGGCATGGGAGTAGGCTCACTGGTTTTCAGTCTGTCAAAGACAGGCTCCAAACATAAGGTAAATAAAAACCATCTTGGCAAACTGCCTATGTTGTTGAGAACAAAAGACGCCATACTCGCCGACGAAGAAATCAGTACTGAAGCCAAAAAAGCGTTCGAATATGGCGTAAGTATGGGCGGCGCGCGACCAAAAACCGTGGTTTCTGATGACAGAAAGCTCTATCTGGCGAAATTTAACCGGCCCGATGACCGCATAAACATTGTAAGAGTGGAAAATGCCAGCATGAAAATGTTGGCGGAGTTGCCGGTGCGGGTTGCCTCCACCAGTGTCGTCAATACCGGCTCCGGTGATGTCCTGCTCGTTGAGCGGTTTGATGTGAAAAATGGCGTACCCGTATGCCATTTTCTCAGCGCAAACTCTCTGTTTCACACGGGGAAAGTGAGTGATTCCTCACTGAGAAATCAATACACCTATGGACAACTGGCTGAGTTTCTCAGGAAGCACAGCGCAAACCCTTACGATGCGCACGAACTGTATTACCGGATGGTTTTCAATATATTGACAGGCAATACTGATGACCATACGCGTAATCACGCGATTCTCTACGAATTTGAAACCCGCCAGTGGCGCTTGTCTCCAGCCTATGATGTTCTGCCCGTCAATAACAGCTTATTACACGGTATGGGTATCGGTGACCAGGGCAGACGTGGCAATATCGATAACGCACTGAGCCAGTCCCGCCGCTTTGGCCTGAAAACATTTAAAGCGCGCCGTATTATTGAGGAAGTAATTGAACTTGTATCGGAATGGCCGGCATACATGACTGAAAATGGTGTCAGTGACGCAGATATAATCAGACTCCGTTCCATGATACCTGCACAAGCAAACCTTCATCCCCTCGGGTGATGGGTATGAATGAGGTTTTGCAGCCGCTCGGTGGCAACATGGGTGTAAATTTGTGTGGTAGAGAGATCACTGTGACCAAGTAACATTTGCACTACCCGCAGATCAGCCCCGTGGTTTAAGAGATGTGTGGCAAATGCGTGGCGCAACGTGTGCGGCGATAAATGTTGTGTGATACCGGCAACAGAGGCGTAGTGCTTAATGCGGTGCCAGAACGTCTGCCTGGTCATCTGCACGCCCCGCAGGCTGAGAAAAAGTACATCTGTCTGGTGTTTTACCAGTTCAGGTCTGGCGGTTTTACAGTAGGTTTCTATCCAGTCGACAGCGTCCTCTCCCAGCGGCACAAGACGGTCTTTATTGCCTTTACCGGTCACCCTGACAACACCTTGCTGAATACTCACCTGATCCAGCCGTAAGCCAATGAGTTCACTGACCCGCAACCCTGTAGCGTAAAGCACTTCCAGCATACATTTGTCACGGCACTCTACCGGCTCTTCAGGGTTTGGCGCATTGAGCAAATCATCCACCTGAGCTTCACTTAATGACGAAGGCAATTTTTTCGGCAACTTCGGATTAGCAAGCTGAGTCACCGGGTTATCGGTACGTACCTGCTTTCCGATAAGGTAAATATAGAACGCCCGCATGGCAGACATGGCCCGCTGGGTACTGCGGGCAGACAGGCCGGCCTCATGACGGTACTGTAACCAGGCCTGCACTGATTCAGTGTACAGCAGGCTGATATCGTCTATCTTTTCCTTCGCCTGACAGAACAGAGCCAGTTTTGATAAGTCTGTGCGGTAGCTCTGCTGGGTATGTTCACTCAACCCTTTCTCTAACCAGAGCATATCGGTGAACTCGTCAATTAACGCTCGGTTTTTGTCGCTCAGTACCTCTTTTGCCATGCCGGATCAGAACCCGCGCTTTTCTTTGATAAGTTCATAGGCAGCCTGAATATCCTGCGCTTTGGCCTTGGCAATATCCAGTGCCTGTTGCGGTAAGCCTTTTGATACCAGTTTGTCCGGATGATGCTCAGACATGCGCTTGCGATAAGCACGTTTTATGGTTTTCTCATCATCTGACGCGGTTACACCGAGGATACTGTAAGCATCATCCAGCGACTGGGTATCAGAATATGACTGCGCCCGTTGCTGATGACCGTGCTGACCACCCTGCCCGCCGCGCTGACGGAATCGAATTTCCGCTTCATAAGCAGAAATCAGAAAATCCAGATCTTTACGCTTGAAATTCAGCGCCATGGCGACTTTTTCCAGCACTTTGTATTCTGGTGTGGACAGCGTGCCGTCAGCAAACGCAGCCTGAATCAGGATTTCCAGAAACATTTGCAGTATGTCCCGGCGGCCATGGCAGGACTCAACCAGGCCTTTAAGTGTATCTGCCAGCGGAAAAGCGGATGATTTACCTTCACGGAATGCCTGCTGGGCTTCACGGCGGGCATCACCGGTCAGCTGCATATCATCCATCAGTACCGTAGCAATTTTTATCTCCCGCTCGGTAACCTGACCATCGGATTTAGCCAGATGACCCAGTGAAGAAAAGAGCGCATGAAAAAATACTGCCTGCTGCTTCATTCCGGACTGGTCAGTAAAGAAACGACCAAATCCGCCTAACTGATTAAAATCCTGACTGTAAGCCTTATCGAAGAAGTGCCCCACGATTAAACCTAAGATCGCTCCCGGTATTTTCAGGAACATAAAACCAAATACAAAGCCGAGGATTTTCCCCCAAAAAGACATACAACCTTTCTCCTGATTGACGTAAAGCAGCTGATGAATACTGTATAGCAATGCTGCCTGACTTGATACTCTGCCCTGACGGCACAGTAAACGGAATTTATGACATTAACGATGAGATATGGCGTCAAACCGTAAAGATCAAAGTCAAAAAACACTGAATTGACAAAAACACTGTAAAACTTTTCAATTTTTTAGCTTTGACGGTTGGCTCAGACACCAGAAGTGCTTAGAATTGCTTACTTTATGGTTCGCTGGCGAAAGCATTAGTGAACCCACGATTCAGGACACCGTCACATATCATTGTGATCACGAAACAGGCCTCCCACAGACGCATGAAAAAAACCTGTGCCTCCTTTCTGCTTGTCGCACTGAGCAGCACCGCCGCGCTGGCGCAAGAATCACGGTCACCGGCCGAAAAAAATGACGATTCGCCCGGGTTTTGCCCTGTGCCACCGGTCAGTTTTTCCAGTAAAAAGCTGATGCCGGCCGGGGAAGTGAAAGTTGAGGCTAACCGTGCTGAAATCATTGAACGGGAAGTTGCCCTGTTTTCCGGCAACGTCGATATCACTTCAGACTCAGCCACTATCCGCGCCGATCAGGCGCAGATCAATAACAATGGCCAGCAATTGTATGCCAAGGGCGATGTTGAATACGCAGATAAGCAATTGCATGTAGCGTCTGACAGCGTGGATGTTGATTCCAAAGATGAAAGCCTGACTATGTCAAACACGGTTTATCATCTTAACGGTTCAAACGGCCACGGCGATGCCAGTACCATTGCGTTAAATACTCAGGATGGCCTTGTTCTGCGTGATGTGAGTTTCACAACCTGTCCGGAAGGTGAAGAAGAGTGGCTGATCCGCGCCTCTGAAATCAGTATCCGCCGGGGTAAAGCCTGGGGTGAAGCTAAGCACACCCGCTTTTATCTGGGCAATGTGCCGGTATTTTATCTGCCTTATTTTGCCTTCCCGATCACAAATCAGCGTCAGACCGGCTTTCTGTTTCCCAAGGTGTCTAACTCCAGTAATACCGGTGTTGATTACGAACAGCCCTTCTACTGGAATATGGCACCGAACTATGACATGACGCTGTCTCCCAGGGTTATGAGTGCCCGTGGCGTGCAGCTGAAAACGGAATTCCGTCATATGTCAGCAGCCAGTTACAGCCAGTTGAATATGGAATATCTGCCACAGGACAATGACATGGCAGAGAATCCGGACCGCTATTTCTATCGCGTATTCCACGAAGGGAACTTCGCAGATAACTGGACCGCCTCAGTGAATGTTAACGGACTGAGCGACGACAACTACATTGTTGATTTAGGCAGTGATTTTTATAACCGTGCCGATACTCACCTGTTCCGGACAGGGTCTGTCAGTTACAGTTCTGATGAAGTGCTTTTCTCGGTGAACGTGAGAGACTTCGAAATTATTGGTGATTACACAGACACCTACCGTGCACTGCCTGAAGCCAAATTGAATTATGTTCATCCACTGGCCCGTTATCTTGAATTCCGCCTGGATTCAGAGCTTGCCTGGTTTGACAATACCTCACCGGATGCGCCAACGGCGATGCGATTCCATGCAGCGCCCACACTGGCAATTCCTTTTCAGCGACAGTGGGGAGAATTTTCCGCAGAAGCCAGCATGCTGAATACATATTATCGCCAGAAAAATATCGAAGGAACCGGACTGGAAGAGAAAGTGAACCGGACGCTGGGACAGGGAAAACTTTACGGCGCATTGTATTTCGAGAATGACGAAAGCTGGTTCAGTAAAGACATGTCGATGACCCTTGAGCCGCGGATCCAGTATCTGTATACCAGTTACGAAGATCAGAAGGGGATCGGATTCTACGACACCACCCTGTGGCTGACTGACGTTGAAGGTCTTTTCCGTGGTCAGGAATTTACCGGTCTTGACCGTATCAGCGACAATAATCAGGTTACCGTGGCGTTAACCAGCCGCCTGCTGGATAAGACTAACCGGGAACAATTCGTACTCAGTGTGGGTCAGATATTCTACCTCGATGAAAACAAAGTCATTGCCGCGACAAAAGAAGGTGACCGTTCAGCACTGGCCGCAGAGCTGGACTGGCGGGTAAATGATGAATGGTTCTTCCATACTGATTTTCAAATCGCCACAGAAACCGATAAAGTAGAGCGCGCAAGCACCACGTTTGAATACAGGGAAAGCAGCAGTAAGCTGATTCAGCTGACGCACCGCTATGTAAGGGAACTCTCCGGCGAAACCATTGACCAAGTAGGACTGTCTGCCGCCTGGCCTTTATCCGACCGCTGGCAACTTGTCGGCCGGACATACCGTGATTCAGACCTGAACCGGAGTGTGGAAAACTACTTCGGCGTGCAGTATGAGTCCTGTTGCTGGGCCATTCAGATTGTTGCCCAGCGTCAGTTAAGTAACCGTTATGCCGCCGACGGTGCGCAATCTGTCGATGAATTCGATTCAGGTATTTCCATGCAATTCATTTTCAAAGGAATGGGTTCAGGAAGCACCGGCAATAATATGTTGTCGAACGGATTATTTGGCTACCGGCAGCCATATAGTTTAAATTAATGCGCCCGGCTGTTAAACGCAGCCGGCAGCAAAGCATAAACCGATAAAAAGAGTGATTATGAAGTTCATTATCCGCGCTATCTGTATCAGTGCCCTGTTTTCATTTATGAGCATGGCGCAACCTGTTTCACTTGACCGCGTAGCGGTTATCGTTGACCAGGGCGTTATTCTGGAAAGTGAAATAGAAGACCTGATTGCAGATGTTAAGCGTAACGCAGAAGCACAGGGACAAGCTTTACCTTCAGACCGTGTTTTACGTACTCAGGCAATTGAACGCCTGATCACCAAAAGTCTGCAAATGCAAATGGCTGAACGTATGGGTGTACAGGTCAGTGATCCCCAACTGGAGCAAACCATCGCCAATATCGCCCAGCAACAGGGCGCGTCGGTAGAAGATTTACGCAACGAACTTCGTCAGCAGGGCATCGCTTACGACGATTACCGTGAAGATGTGCGTGAAGAGCTGATCGTAGGCGAAGTGACCCGTGCTAACGTTCGCCGCCGGGTATACATCACACCTCAGGAAATCAGTGGTCTGGTGAAATTAATGGATCAGCAGGGTGCCGAGCAGGCTGAATATAACCTTGGCCACATTCTGATTGGCCTGCCTTCCAGCCCCACTGACGAAGACGTTGCCAGCGCCCGTGACCGTGCAGACAAAGTTATCGAAATCCTCGAAGGTGGTGCTGACTTCGCCAAAATCGCGATTACTTCATCTTCAGGCTCTAACGCTCTGGAAGGTGGTGATATGGGCTGGCTGAACATTAACTCTATGCCGACCCTGTTTGCCGAAGCGGTTCAGGGTAAAGAGAAAGGAGCACTGGTTGGCCCTATCCGCAGTGGTGCAGGTTTCCATATTCTGAAAGTCATCGATACCCGCGGTATTGAAAAAGTGACCATTGAAGAGGTGAATGCCCGTCACATTCTGATAAAACCGTCTATCATTTTAAGCGACGAAAAAGCCCGTGAGATGCTGGTGAAATTCCGTCAGCAAGTTATCGACGGTGAAGCCGACTTCGGCGAGCTGGCAAAAGAATACTCTGAAGACCCGGGTTCTGCTTTGAAAGGCGGCGAATTGGGCTGGTCAGATCCAAGCATCTACGTACCGGCATTCCGCGAAGCGCTGGCAGGCCTTGAGCCGGGTGAATACAGCCAGCCTGTACGCTCGCAGTTTGGCTGGCACTTAATGCAGCTTCTTGACCGCCGCTTCGACGATGCAACAGAAAAACGCAAAGAAGATAAAGCTTCTCAGTTGTTGTACAACCGTAAATTTAAAGAAGAGTCAGAAGCCTGGTTGCGTGAAATGCGTGATGCTGCTTACATCGAAGTACTGGAATAAAACAGGTTAGTTAAATGAAGCCAATCAGAATAGCAGTCACTCCCGGCGAACCCGCAGGTATCGGCCCTGACCTCATCATTGCTCTGGCACAGGAGCAGTGGGACGCCCAGCTGGTAGTGTTCTGTGATGGCGACATGCTTAAAGCCCGTGCAGAACTGCTCGGGCTGCCCCTTCAGTTGCAACCGTATGATGCCGGCAACAATGCCATCCAGCCGGCGGGCACACTGTATTTACAACAAATTGATACAGCAACAGCTGTGATTCCCGGTGAGCTGAACAGCGACAACGGTCATTACGTAGTTGAAACCCTGCGGCAGGCCTGTCAGGCGAATATGGAAGAAGGCTTTGATGCGGTGGTTACCGGACCGGTAAACAAAAGTATCATCAACAAAGCCGGTGTTTCCTTCAGTGGTCACACAGAATACTTCGCTCATCAGTCAAATACGATGGATGTGGTGATGTTATTGTCTACTGACGGCCTTAATGTAGCGCTCGCCACCACCCACATTCCTCTGGAGTATGTATCAAAGGCCATCACCAAAGATCGCCTGAATAAAGTGATTCATATCATCAACACCGATTTGAAACTTAAATTCGGCATTCAGAAGCCAAGAATTTACGTTTGCGGCCTGAATCCTCATGCCGGCGAAGGTGGTCATCTGGGTACTGAAGAGTTAATCACCATCATCCCTGCCCTTGATGAACTGCGGGAAGAAGGTCTGGATCTTACCGGTCCGTTACCTGCCGATACGATTTTCCAACCTAAATATCTGGACAATGCCGATGTCGTACTGGCAATGTATCACGATCAAGGTTTACCGGTGCTTAAATACAAAGGATTTGGCGCATCGGTCAATATTACGCTGGGCCTGCCCTTCATCCGGACGTCGGTAGACCACGGCACTGCCTGTGACTTAGCCGGCACCGGTGAAGCAGATGCAGGCAGCTTCAGAAAAGCTATGCAAAAAGCTATTGAGTTAGCGAACAAACAACAATGAGCAAAACACATTTAGGTCATACCGCCAGAAAGCGATTTGGCCAGAATTTCCTGCATGACGATTATGTCATTGGCAATATTGTCAGTGCCATTAACCCTGTTGATGGCGAAAATCTGGTTGAAATCGGACCGGGTCTGGGTGCACTGACCGATCCGGTTTGTGAAGAAGTTTCAAAACTTACCGTCGTTGAACTGGACCGGGATCTTGCCGAACGGCTGCGTCATCATCCGTTTCATGGCAGTAAGCTGACAATCGTAGAAAAAGACGCGCTGAAACTCGATTTCTCTACGCTGCTGCCCGACATGCCCGACCCTGAAGGTAAACTCAGAGTATTCGGTAACCTGCCTTACAACATTTCCACACCGCTGATGTTCCACCTGTTCAGCTTTGCCGGGAAAGTGCAGGACATGCACTTTATGTTGCAAAAGGAAGTGGTTAACCGCCTTGCCGCCGGCCCAGGGTCTAAAAACTATGGCCGCCTGTCGGTAATGGCACAATACTACTGCGCAGTAGTACCGGTTCTGCATGTGCCTCCCGGTGCATTCAAGCCGCCCCCGAAGGTAGACTCTGCGGTGGTGCGGTTGATCCCACACAGCCAGCCTCCTGTAGAAGTCACATCAGTCACGTTACTGGAAAAAGTCTGTTCTGCAGCGTTTAATCAACGCAGGAAGACTATCCGTAACAGTCTGGGCGACTGGGTGAGCGAAGAAGAATTAGTAGCGCTGGGTCTGTCACCGACAGCCAGGGCTGAAACCTTATCACTGACAGATTTTGCTGCCGTCGCCAACCTGGTAGCAAAACGGGACGGGGAATGCTGATATGCAGGCATCGCCAGGCATTATCGTCTCCGTTTCCACACGGCACCTGCCGGATCACCCGGCCAGCGGGCCTGACAAATACGCCTTTGCTTACCACATTACTATCCGTAACCACAGTGATGCCCGCGTTCAGTTGCTGAGCCGCTACTGGCTTATCA
Source organism: Alteromonas sp. (assembly GCF_984505615.1). Lineage (NCBI taxonomy): Bacteria > Pseudomonadati > Pseudomonadota > Gammaproteobacteria > Alteromonadales > Alteromonadaceae > Alteromonas > Alteromonas sp. Next base: position 69,379 of record NZ_CFHOXV010000007.1, read on the forward strand.
CCGACGGTAACGGTAAGAATACTGAAGTTCAGGGTGAAGGGGTTGTTGGCAAAAAACCCCATATCGACCCGGCAAGTGAATATCAGTATACCAGTGGCGCATTACTGGATACGCCGGTAGGCAGTATGCAGGGCCATTACGAAATGGAAGATGAAAGCGGTCAGCGTTTTCGTGTGCCCATTCATATATTCAGCTTAAGTGTGCCGAACGCGCTCAATTAGTTGGTATACCGGCACATGCCCGTAATCAATAAGACAGGATGCTGCCATGAGTGAATCACAAACTCTCGTTATCGGGGATATTCAGGGCTGCTTCGGTGGCCTGATGGCCCTTTTAGAAAAAGCCGGTTTTGATGAGCAAAGAGATACTCTTCTTGCGGTGGGTGATGTACTCGCGCGGGGAGAAGACTCCCATGCCACGGTAAAATACCTGATGGATCTTGGCGACCGCTTCTGCGCGGTGCTGGGTAATCACGACCTGCACTTTCTGGCCGTATCTCAGGGCATTAAAAAGGCCAAAAAAAGCGATCGTATTGACCCGCTGTTAAAAAGCAAAAAACTGGGCGACTATGTTGACTGGTTTCGTCAGTTCCCGCTAGCCATGGCCGTCAGCGAAAACACCACGATGGTTCACGCAGGGCTTTATCCCGGCTGGTCTCCCGCCCAATTACTCGCCTACAGTGATGAAATCAGTACGGTTCTCAAAGGAAGCGGCTGGAAAACCTTGCTGGAAAATATGTATGGCAATGGTCCTTTCGAATGGAAAGACACACTGAAAGGTGTACAGAGACAGCGGTTTATTATCAACGCCTGTACCCGCATGCGGTTTATACAGGATCAGAAATATCTCGATTTTGCCTGTAAGCATCACCCGGATGATGCTCCGGCCAACCTCACGCCCTGGTTTTCTATCCCCAATCCTGCATTAAAAGCTGAACAACGCATCATTTTCGGACACTGGGCGGCACTTGAGGGAGAAACCGGTTCAAAACAAATCACCGGGCTTGATACCGGCTATGTATGGGGCAATACCCTGACAGCGCTGCGACTGGAAACTAATGAACTGATAAGTGTATCAGCCTGAATACCTCAGAAAGTGGCAAGATACGTTGGTTTATACGATAGTTATGGCTCTTACGTGCAAAATCTGTTTACAATCACTTTAAACCGCAACAATTCCGACTAAAGTATAGGAATATTTTGTCGATAAAAACTTGCGGAGAGTAACTAAAAGATGGCAGGTCATGTCACGTCCTTCTTATCAGTCATAAAGAACACAACTGATAGACTACAACAATAAATAAAACTGTGTTTCAGGAGTTCGGATGAAAATCACGGTAGCAATGCGTATTATCGGCGGATTTATCACTATAAGTCTGTTGTTAATTATTATCAGTGTGTCGTCACTCATTAACCTCAACTCTGTGGGATCAGCGGTTGATGAGGTTAACCGGGTCGCGGTACCTACCCTTTCAAGCAGCAACTCATTAAAAGCGAGTTTTCTGAATATGAGCCGGGTCACCTTCGAAGCTTATATCGAAGAGCAGGTCACCGGTCTGGAAAACAAATATGCACGGTTTACCGACAGCAAAGCCGACTTTGATGCTGAATTAAAAGCGCTGAATTCCGTATTGTCTGATGACAGTGCCATGCAGAGCAGTCTTACCGGTGTCCGTGAATCTTATAATGAATACGTGACTAACGTCGAAGCCATGTACAGCAATCACCGTCAGTCTATGGAAATGCGTAATGCCATTTTCGACAAGGTTGGTGATGTGGAAGATAATGCCGACGACGCCTCTACCTACCTGCTGGATTTCTCTGAATCTGATGCAGTCGCTGCAAACCGTGCCCTTCAGCAAGCTTCAGATATCGGTGGTGAGCTGGAAAGCACTTTGCTTGGTCTTATTACCGTTGCTAACGAATATGCCAAAACTCAGACGTTGGTGCGGGCACAGGTACTGGGCAATGAAGTAGAGCTCACCGTGGGTAAAGTCCGCGAACTCATGAACAACATGCAGGCGACGGCAGCCGGCAGTGATACCTCAGGTACGCTGGATGAAATCTCAGGCCTGGTGGACGACGCCATTGATGCCATCACAGGTTCAGACGGTGTGCTGCAGTTACAAAAAGCGCGTCTGGAATTCCGCAATGCTGCCGAACAGGCACTGGCCCGTTCTGACAAAAATGGTCAGGAAGGTATCGCTGCTCTGGAAGCCTTACTTAAGCAAGCCGATCAGAAAGCAGATGATATTGATGAGCAGGTATCTTCGAAAGTTACCTCAGGTAATACCATCGTTATCATTGTCGCGCTTGCATCGCTTGCAGCAGCCATTGTTATCGGATACTGGACCGTGATTGCCATTACCCGTCCGTTAAACCGCGTGAACGAACTGCTGACCGTGGCATCTTCCGGTGATTTAACCCGCCGTCTGGATGACACTGCTGAGGACGAATTTGGTCAGTTAGCGAAGAATTGTAACAAGCTGATTGCCAACCTGAAGTCATTAATCACCGGTATCAATACCCGTGCAGAGCAACTGGCTGCAGCTTCTGAGCAAACATCAACGGTAACAACGCAAACGACCCATTCTATTCAGAACCAGAAGTCGCAAATCGCCCAGGTGGCAACAGCAACTACAGAGATGCACAGCACTTCTCAACTGGTCAGTCAGAGTGCGGAAGACACGCTGAACGAAATCCGCCACGCGGACAGCGAAGCCGAAAAAGTGCGTACTATTTCACTGGAAAACAAACGCACTATTGAAGTACTTGCCCAGGACGTTCAGCAAGCCGCTGAAGTTATTAATAAACTGCATCAGGACAGTGCAAGCATCGGTGGCATTCTGGATGTTATCCGTGGTGTTGCCGACCAGACCAACCTGCTTGCTCTAAACGCAGCTATTGAGGCTGCCCGTGCCGGAGAGCAGGGTCGTGGCTTCGCGGTTGTTGCTGACGAGGTGCGTACCCTTGCCTCACGCACGCAGCAATCGACGCAGGAAATTAATGCTATGATCGAAATGCTGCAGGCCGGAGCAGAAAAAGCCGTGTCAGTCATGAATCAGGGTAAAGAGCAGACGGCTGTGTGTGTTGAACAAACAGACAATGCAACGAAAGCGCTGGACGTGATTTCAGATGCGGTTCGCAAGGCTTATGATGTCAGTACTCAAATTGAGCAGTCAGCCCGCGAACAGAACACAGTTTCTCAGGAAATCAGTGAGAAACTGGAAACCATTGTTGGTATTGCTGAAGAAACCACTATCGGTGCGCAGCAGACTTCTGAGTCCAGCTCAGAGGTGGCCCGTCTGGCTGAAGAACTGCAGCAATCTATCCGACAGTTTAAAGTGTAATTTTTCACATTTTTCAATGCAAAGGCGCGTCCGTAAGGACGCGCCTTTTTTTTATTTTCTGCCTGGCTTTCAGGCAAAGCTGCTGACAGCGTTTATACTGTAAAGATGCAAAACGACCAATGCTGCCCCGACGAATGATTAAATTCAACACGCTGCGCACCCAGCTTATGCTGGGCATCCTTCTGGCGTGCCTGACTATTCTCAGTGCTCAAGCATTTATCCGCTATTACTACATCCTGCCAGCATTTGAAACAATGGCGCAGGAGGGTGATCGTCAGGACCTTGAAAGGGTCGCCTCTCAGGTACGACAGGAACTGGAGTCTTTGCACAATCTGGTCTACGACAGTGCCGTATGGGATGCAATGTATAACGCCGCCATGCACAGAGACAGTGACTGGTTTGAAGAAAATTATCTCATCCCCGAATCCTACCGGCGAATTCATATCAATGGCTGGTACCTTTATGACAGTAGCGGTGAATTAATCAGTGGCAGAAGTTATCGTGACGACGGCACAGAACTCGTGCCGGAGAACCTGTCATCTTCGACGAAATTGAATCTGAACAGCGCCGGTAATGAAGCACCGGCACAGCCATCTGCCCACACTCTTTTCACCCGCATTGCGGGGAATCCTGCAGTGGCAATTTTTCATCCCGTGTTACCTTCTGATGAAAATGGCGAACCAGCCGGTACACTGGTGCTGTGGCGCATTATCGATCAACAGTTTGTCGATTCACTTACGCCGGGTATGGCAGGTGACATTATCTTTCACTCGCAAAAAGCTCTGCCTGATAACCCTGAAGCATTTTCACTGAACTTTGCATCCGGCAGCCCGGTGCATGCACAGCCATTTAAAGGCAGACTGTATCTGGTCATCAACAGTCTGCAGAACACCCCGCTTTTTGCTCTGTCGATACAACCCAGACCAAGGCAATATGATAATTCGTTGTTCGATGCCAGCCTAATTGCCGGGATTCTGATCACGCTGACTGTAATTGCAGTGTTCTATTTGTGGGTAAACCGGCAACTTATCGCGCCGATAGCCAGTATTCACGACAACGTAAGCTTTGCTATGCGTAGCAGGGACTTTTCCCGCCAGACGCCATACAGAGGCCGCAATGAAGCTTTCCGGCTGGGTCGTAAGCTCAATGAGATGTTCGCCCTGATAAATCATCAGCGCAACGAGGTACTCCAGCACAACAAACAACTGGAAAAGATCAGCAATACCGATCCCCTGACAGGGCTTGCGAACCGGAGGCACCTGGACAGTTATTTCAGAAATCTCCCTCTGCCGGTCAGAGCAGGAGGCGGTAATATTGCCGTTATCCTGGCCGATGTAGATTATTTCAAACGTTATAACGACCACTATGGCCACGCAGGCGGTGACAAAGTGTTAAAACAGGTTGCCGCTCTGCTGCGTAAAAATACCCGCACCGGCACAGATATCGTTGTCCGTTATGGCGGAGAAGAATTTCTTATCGTGCTTCAGCAAACCTCTGCGCAGGGAGCTGTCAAGGTTGCAGAAACCTTACTGAACGGGATCAGACTGGCAAACATTCCCCACGAAAGCAGAGATGACAGTAAGCATATAGTCACTGTGTCTGCCGGTATTGCCTGGCAGAGAGAGGGGGAACCCCTGCTGCCGGAAAAGTTGCTTAAGAAAGCAGATGACGCCCTGTACAGGGCGAAGTCATCGGGACGGGACTGCTTTATTACTGAGGGTCAGACTGAAGCACCTCTGCGTGCCGGCGGCGCTTAGCTTTCCGTCCGCCCTTTATCATCTGCACAGCAATACAACCCGCAATAAGTCCAATCCCCATCCATCCGGTCAGTGAAAACCGTTCAGACAACATCCACACAGCCAGTAACGTGGCGACCACCGGCTCAAGCAGCGTGATCAGCGTGGCAATACTCGCATCTATTTTTTGTAATCCGTATCCGAATAACAGATAGCCGCCAAACATAGGGATGAGAGCCATATACAGGGCAACCGTAATATTACCGGAAGAGGCAAGCAGATTATCTCCGGTAAAGAACAATGAGGGCAGCAGAAGACAGGAAGCAACTCCAAATTGTACTGCCATGGCGACATCTGAACGCACGCCGTTGACTATCATAGTTTTACCTGTCCATGAGTAGGCGGCATAGGTTAAGCCTGCCAACAAGCCGAGCAGAATCCCCCATTCACGTTGATCACCGGCTACAGCAGTATCAGCGTGTGGTTTAGCCATGACCAGGCACAAGATCCCGGCAAACCCGAGCAAAAAACTCAGCATCCATTTTGCCGTTACAGGCCTGCCGTTAATAAACCGCTCCATTAAAACTGCGAAGCACGGAGCACTGGCAATGGATATGACTGTACCGATGGCGACGCCGGCCAGACGCATTGAAGAGTAAAAGGCCAGTGGATAGACGGCCACACTAAGACCTCCCCAGAAAACGTATTTATATTGAGAAAACAATAAACCCCGTTGCCTGAGCAGCGGACCGGAAGATTTCAACAGCATCAGAAAACCGCCACCACCCGTTGCCACAGCGCCAATGGCGAGGGGGCTGACATCCGGCGCAAAGCTGGCGGCGGTCCCTGTGGTTCCCCATAAAAAACTGGCAATGATAATAGCCAGCACGCAGCGGAAGAGGTGTTGCTGTTCAGACATGAAAATTTTAATAAATGATGAATTTAAAGACAGTATAAACAGGCGAATTGAAAAGCACTTTGCAGAAAGGACGCTTCATGGTGTTGCAAAGACGCAATTAGGGGCATTGATTACTGCAGCATTTTAGACGGGGGAAGTCCGAAATAGGCAGAAAAACGGCGGCTGAAGGCAGAAAGGTCCTGATAACCGGCTTCTTCAGCCACCCGCTGTACCGGCATATCGGTATGAATAAGCAGTGCTCTCGCCTTCTCCATTCTTAATGCCGTGATATACCGTGCCGGCGTTTTCCCCGTTTGTGCCCTGAAAATCTTTTTGAACTGAGTCCCGCTCATGCACGCCACAGAAGCCATATCCTCTATGGTGAGAGACTCACTGAGCCGGATTTCAATAAACTCCACCACATTCCGGATCCGCGGGTCTAATGCAACGCCCTGCTCCTGTTCTGCAAGCACCGCCAGAAAAGTTTGCAGCATCAGTGTTTCCACCTCACTACTGACTCTGTGTTCAAGCTGGGTTGCGATAAAAGATAAAAGCGATGTCATGGGCTTACTGACAGCAAAAACGCTGGCAACTGCATCTGAGAGGTTATCGGGTAACTCGTGTAAGTCTGCCACAACAAACCTGGCCTGTTCTTCGGCAGTAAATATGTGCAGGGTGTTACGCCGGATAACTACGCATTCACCGGGTGCGACCTTCCCCTTTATGTCCCCTGCGGCAATATTGATAACACCACTGAGGGGCAGCACGAGCTGATGAAAGTCGTGACTGTGACCCGTTGTTTGCTTGCTGTAAGAACGGATTGAAAGGGAATCAGGCATGCATTAAAAAGGGCAGTCTGATAACTGCCCTCCTCTTATTATTCAAACAACTCTTTATGCAGTTTCTGCACAATGTCAGTGCTGTTCTCTTCATTCACCAGGAATGACAAATTGTGGGGGTTTGCGCCGAAGCAAATCATCCGCAAATTGTAATCATGTACTGCCGCGAAAATACGGCTGGATACACCTTTCGCTGTTTGCATGTGATTGCCGACCACGGTAACCAGATCGAAACCTTTCTCAACGGTTACATCACAAATCGTTTCCAGCTCTGCAATGGTTTCTTTATTCAAACGGGATGCCACAGAGTTAGCCGGGTTATCCAGCGTGAATGACACAGAAATTTCTGAAGTCGTTACCAGATCTACGCTGAGTTTATGCTTGGCAATTATAGCAAAAACCTGTTGCAGGAAGCCCTGAGCATACATCATCTTCGGCGTTTTAACCGTTACCATCACCTGCTCTTTACGGCGGGTGATCGCACGGTACGGAGGCTCAACTTCGCAGTCGCGCATGATCCATGTGCCGCCTTTTTCAGGCTCTTTACTGGAACCCACGAACACTTTGATATCTTTACGCAGCGCCGGTTCCATAGTGGCCGGGTGAAGAACTTTGGCACCGAATGTGGCCATCTCTGCCGCTTCTTCAAAGCTCAGTTCAGGTAATGGATAGGCTGCAGAAACAATACGGGGATCCGTGGTGTAAACACCCGTTACATCGGTCCAGATTTCGCAGGTATCAGCTTTCAGTGCTTCAGCCAATAAGGCAGCAGTGAAGTCTGAGCCACCACGACCCAGCGTGGTTGTTTTGCCTTCTTCGTTGGCACCGACAAATCCCTGAGTCACTACGATTGCGTCTTTAATTTCCGGGCGCAGCAATTGTTCAGCTAACTGCTCAATGTCTTCCAGTTGCGGAACGGCTTCACCGAATTCACTGTCAGTACGCAGTACTTTACGCACATCAAAGTTCAGAGTAGTCACCGACTGTTCTGCCAGAACCGCACTGAACAACAACGACGACATACGTTCGCCCATAGAGAGCAGCTGATCTTTTAAATCGTCGCGGTGCAAAATTTCTTCATGATTCGCCAGACCGCGAAGTTCTTCAAACAAGTCTTCCAGTTTGTCACTGACCGAATCTTTGTTTTTAATTTGTGCCAGCACAGCCATTTCGATGTCGATGATAGCCTGGCAGGTGTCTTTGATCTGCTCGCTGGTCAACGCTGTGTGCGCAATGCTGACAAGGTGATTTGTTACGCCTGCCTGAGCACTGACGACAACAATGCGTGTCGCCTCATTGCCAGCCACGATTCTGGCACAGTTTTGCATAGCCTGATAAGTAGCAACACTCGTACCACCAAATTTGGCGATATTAAGAGGATTCGTCACGGTATTCTCCGGTTTTCCCAACACGTTGATGTGTTAAATTTTGATACTAATGTGGTCGCCGACACGAACATTATTTGCCGCAAACCACCCTTGATTCATTTCCAGCGCGTACATCACCGCTTTCGATGCTCCCACAGACGTTAAGTCATGCGGCATCAGCGGTTTTATATCTGTAATCACGCCATTCCCGTCGATAAATGCCACATCCAGCGGTACAAATGTATTTTTCATCCACATACTGGCTTGCCTCACCGGCACAAACCTGAACAGCATGCCACAATCTTCGCATAAAGACTGGCGATACATGAGGCCACGTGCCCGTTGCTCTGGTGTGTTTGCAAACTCCACCGGCAGCGATTTACCCGCCACTTCAATGGCGGCAGTGTCAAATTCAACCGGCTCCTGCGCAGCACTCTGGCATGCAGCAAGAGCAACACACAAGATAAGCAGGCAATTTCTCAGCGCCATGAATGATTTCATTATTTCTTCCTTGCAAAGACAAAAAAAGCCGGGTCCATGTGGTACCCGGCCCGATAGTTTATAACTCAAGTCAGGCAACATTCAATGTCGGAATGATCTTAGCCTTTGCATCCTCTTCTGCTTTCTTAAAGCTTTCCATCTTATCGAAGTTCAGATAGCGGTATACATCGGCTGCCATAGAGTCGATTTTACCGGCATATTCCATGTATTCTGCAGCCGTGGGGATCCGGCCGACAATCGCGCCGACAGCTGCCAGTTCAGCAGAAGTCAGGTATACGTTGGCACCATCACCAAGACGGTTAGGGAAGTTACGGGTCGAAGTAGACAGTACCGTGGCACCGGCATCAACACGCGCCTGGTTACCCATACACAGTGAACAGCCCGGCATTTCGGTACGAACACCCACGCGGCCGTAAATGTTGTAATAACCTTCCTCCATCAACTGGGCTTTATCCATCTTAGTCGGCGGAGAAATCCACAGGCGGGTTGGAATGGTTTTGTTATACTGCTCCAGCAGTTTACCTGCGGCACGGAAGTGTCCGATGTTGGTCATGCAGGAACCGATGAATACTTCGTCCACCTTGTCGCCGGCAACTTCAGACAGTGTTTTCGCATCATCCGGGTCGTTCGGGCAGCACACGATGGGCTCTTTGATTTCTGACAGGTCGATTTCAATCACTTCTGCGTATTCAGCATCTGCGTCAGCACGCATCAGAGAAGGTGACGCCAGCCACTCTTCCATCTTCTGAGCACGACGCTCAAGCGTACGGGGATCGCCGTAACCTTCATTGATCATCCAGCGCAGCATGGTGATGTTAGATTTCAGGTACTCAGCGATAGACTCTTCTGACAGGTTGATAGTACAACCGGCTGCAGAACGCTCTGCAGAGGCATCAGACAATTCGAAAGCCTGTTCTACCGTTAAGTCTTCCAGACCTTCAATCTCGAGGATGCGGCCGGAGAATGCGTTAATCTTACCTTTCTTCTCTACCGTCAGCAGGCCCTGCTTGATACCGTAAAGAGGAATCGCGTGTACCAGGTCACGCAGGGTGATGCCGGGCTGACGCTCGCCTTTGAAACGAACCAGGATTGACTCAGGCATATCCAGGGGCATCACACCGGTAGCCGCAGCAAAAGCAACCAGACCGGAACCCGCAGGGAAAGAAATACCCAGAGGGAATCGGGTGTGCGAGTCGCCACCGGTACCGACCGTGTCGGGCAGCAGCATACGGTTCAGCCAGCTATGGATAATACCGTCACCGGGACGCAGGGAGACACCACCGCGGTTCATGATGAAGTCAGGCAGGGTGTGCTGGGTTTCGATGTCTACCGGCTTAGGATAAGCCGCGGTGTGACAGAAAGACTGCATGGTCAGGTCCGCCGTGAAGCCAAGACAGGCCAGGTCTTTCAGTTCGTCACGCGTCATCGGGCCTGTAGTATCCTGAGAGCCCACAGTGGTCATTTTAGGTTCACAGTAAGTACCCGGACGGATACCTTCCACGCCACAAGCTTTGCCAACCATTTTCTGTGCAAGGGAGAAGCCTTTACCGGTGTCGGCAGGTTGCTCCGGCTTACGGAACAGATCAGACGGGCCCATACCCAGCGCTTCGCGGGCACGCTCAGTCAGACCACGACCGATGATGAGGTTAATACGGCCACCAGCACGTACCTCATCCAGAATTACCTTAGATTTGTAGCTGTACTCAGCCAGTACTTCACCGGTTTCGTGATTAGTGATTTTGCCTTCGAAGGGATAGATGTCGATAACATCACCCATGTTCATTTTTTCCACGTCGGCTTCGAATACCAGTGCGCCGGCATCTTCCATGGTATTAAAGAAGATTGGTGCTACTTTAGAACCGATACAGACACCACCACCGCGCTTGTTAGGCACACCCGGCAGATCTTCACCGAAGAACCACAAAACAGAGTTGGTAGCTGACTTACGAGAGGAGCCGGTACCTACAACGTCCCCGACGAAAGCAACCGGGTAGCCTTTCGCTTTCACCTCTTCGATCTGCTTCATCGGGCCTTTCACGCCGTGCTCTTCCGGCTCGAGACCGTCACGGGTCATTTTATAAGCCGCAAGGGCATGCAAAGGGATATCAGGGCGTGACCATGCATCCGGGGCCGGAGACAAATCGTCAGTATTGGTTTCGCCGGTAACTTTGAAAACAGAGTAAGTGATCTTGTCTTCCATTTGTTTACGGCCAGTAAACCACTCGCCTTCTGCCCATGATGTCATCACATCAGCAGCAAATTCGTTGCCCGCTTTACGTTTTTCATCTACATCATGGAAGGCATCAAACATCAGCAGGGTATGTTTAAGTTCTTTCGCAGCCAGCGGAGCCAGTTCTTTATCATCAAGCAGCTCTACCAGTGTAGCGATGTTATAACCGCCGTGCATGTTACCCAGCAGTTCAACCGCTTTTTCTTTATCAATAAGGGGACAACTGTCTTCGCCTTTCGCAATGGCACTCAGAAAACCGGCCTTAACGTAAGCCGCTTCATCCACGCCCGGAGGAACACGCTCAGAAATGAGTTCTAATAACGTCTCTTCTTCACCAGCAGGCGGATTTTTCAGTAAGTCGACCAGACCGGCAACCTGCTCCGGATTCAGGGGTTTAGGGGGGATACCTTCAGCGGCACGTTCTTCAACATGTTTACGATATTCACTTAACACGATTGCTTCCTCCTTGTTACTCAGGCTGGAAGGATTCAACGGTCCTGAGCCTGACTACACGTTATCGACGCCGGAATTATATCGGCGCACAGTATAAAATAACACCGGACTGCACCCTTGTTACGCCTATCACCACCATTCACAAAATTTATAAATATATGGAACTACAAAAATAATGATTATTAGATTCAGAGGGGTGCAATTCGCAAAACGGTGGCGTTTTCACCATCGGTTAGTACATAGATTGCGCCTTTACGATCAATTTCAATGTCCCGTAAACGCTGATTAATAGTAGCAAACAATTTTGTTTTACGGGCAGGCGTGGTTGACATATCCACAGCGATGACGGACTGCTCTTTCAGCGTAGTCACCAGCAACTGCCCTTTCAGGCCGGGAAACAGATCACTGTTATAAAAAACCATGGCAGACGGCGCCACAGAGGGAGTCCACTCAACCAGCGGAGACTCCATGCCGGCATAATCTGTAAATGGTGAAATACGGGCACCGGAATAGTCTCTGCCCGATGTCGCTACCGGCCAGCCATAATTGAGTCCCGGGCGGAGTATATTTATCTCATCGCCCCCGTCGGGACCATGTTCGTGTTCAAAGATGACGGCGGCATCTTCATCGATAGCCAGTCCCTGAGGATTGCGGTGGCCCATTGAATAAATATAGGGCGCAGTATCATAAAATGGATTATCAAGCGGCGCGGCGCCATCCTCGCGGATTCGCAGAATTTTGCCCAGTTGACTGTCAGTCCGCTGTGCATGCTCCCGGTAATCAAAACCGTCACCGGATGACACCAGCCAGGTGCCGTCATTCAGCACTGCCAGACGACCACCAAAATGAACCGGCGTGTCTTTATCCGGTGAAACTGAAAACACGACGTCGATACCGGTAATGGTATCGTTCTGAAGCGTTGCTGTGGCCACTGCCAGATGATTCGCCGTTTCTGTTCCCTGAGAAAATGTCAGTATGATACGTCCGGACAAGTCGAAGTCCTGTGCCAGCGCAATATCCAGCAGCCCCCCCTGTCCGGCTACGTACAGGTCAGGCAACGCCAGCGGTACCCTGACCAGCCGCGATTCTCCTCCGAGGATCACCACATTGCCCTCACGCTCAGTGACCAGTAACCGGCCATCAGGTAAAGGTTCCAGCGCTTTGGGATAGTGTATCGTCCATGGTGCAATACGCTTTGCCTGATAACGAATGTCTTCAGCAAAAGCGGGCAAAGCGAGAATGGTCAGAGTGATAGCAACGAGCGTGTTTTCAAACATGGAATTGTATCGTTCCTCTTGTGATCTGTAGCATGGCGTGAAAAGATGCGATAAATCAGTTTCGCACTATACATCGAAAAATCGTCTGAACAACATGCCGTTAGCAACTGCAAAATCGTTTTCACTGGCTTTTTTCCCCGCCTGGCTGCTTTGTTACTGCCTGGCAAGCGTTTTCCATACGCAAATGGTACTGCTTGAGTTGCTCAGGTTAGACGTGGTCATTCCTCTCCCGCTCTGGTTGCAAACAACATTCGAAGATATTTTTGGTCTGTTACCTGTGTACGGTTCTGCCACAGCCGCCGCCCTGTTTATCGCTTTCTCCCTGTGCGGCTGGCTGACGGGAAACTTCACCCGTCTGAGGTGGCTGCTGCCACTGGCCGGTGGCGTGGCGATGCTGGTTCTGTTGATGGCCATGTACCCGATAATGCATGTCACACTTATCGCCGGCGCACGTTCTGCTGCCGGCCTGGCTTTACAATGTCTGGCGGGTTGTCTTGGCGGACTTGTCTTCCTGCGGAGGTCCCGTCCCGGTTGATCCTGCGCATTAAATTTCAGTAAATTTATGGCGTTACCCGTAAGGTCGCGCTAGATTTATTCTATATTTTTTATGTTAGCCACGGTTGTTGCGGCATGGAAGTTACCCAACACATTATTCGCAGTACCCAAACGGAAGATGATGCTATTTTGCAGGCAATTAAAGCGCCCTGCGATTTACTGCTGGTATTCGCAAGCCCTGCATTTTTCTCCTCATCATCTTTGCTCACTGACATCATCGCCTCAGGCGTACCGGTGGCAGGTTGTGGTACCAGCGGAGAAATTACTGCCGGCGATGTGCGTGAACAGAGCGCAGTTTTCACCCGCATCGATCTTAAAGGTAAAGGATTTGCTCATATTGCCGTCAGTCAGGTGCATGAAGAAGATTATTTTAACTGCGGTAAAGCCCTTGGCGAATCGCTTCGTGGCGACGACTTAAAAGCCGTTATTATTTTTACCCGCGGTATCGACTTCGTACCCGGTGAAATGTTCGACGGCTTACACCACGTGCTCGGAACAGATTTACTGATATGTGGTGGCATGGCCGGTGACAACGCCAGTTATGTGCAGACCTTTACACTCTCTCCGCAAGGGATCAGCGATCATGATGTGGTTGCAGCCGGACTCTACGGAGACAATCTTGCCGTCAGCCAGGCCGTTATCGGAGGGTGGCAGTCTTTCGGCCCGATCCGTCAGGTTACCCGCAGCGAAAATAACATTTTGTATGAACTGGACGGCACACCTGCTCTGGATATTTATAAAAAATACCTGGGCCGTTCAGCCAGTCGCCTGCCCGTATCAGGGCTACTTTTTCCCCTTGAGATGATGGACAGCTATGACGAGCCCTCCGGGTTACTTCGCGTACTCTATGATGTCAACGAATCAGACGGCAGCCTGATTTTGGGAGGAAAGATTGAACAGGGTGCCTATCTCAGGCTCATGCATGCTTCCACAAACGATCTGATAAGCGGTGTGGAAGATGCAGCGCAGTCCTTCAGTCTCAGTGTTGAAAATCAGTTTAAGCCGGCTTTTGCTCTGGTAGTCAGTTGTCTAGCCCGCAAAATTGTCATGGGCGATCAGGTGGAAGAAGAAGTAGAGGCCATAACCAGTGCACTCGGGCAGAACCTGCCGGTTTGCGGATTCTATTCAAACGGAGAGTTTGGCCCCCTCACGGCCCCGGGCCCCTGCAAATTGCATAACCAGACAATGATTGTCACGCTTTTCGGAACGACTGACTGATGCACAGGTTGCTGTTCAGACAAATCAAGAAAACCATGGGCTTTCAGACCATTGAAGAGGCTGAACAATGGCTTGATACGCTGCTGGAGCATGCCCTTGACGATTCACTGCCACCGGCGGTTCTGACCTTATTACAGGGTCTGATGCCTTTCGTCGACAGGGTCGATACCAGCTACAAATCCCATGAAAGAGACATGGAAATCCGCGACCGCAGTATCCGTTTAAGCTCTCAGGAGCTCACTGAATCACTGGAGCTGGCCCGCCGTGATGCGGTTAAGCAAAAGCAGGCAGTACGGGAACTGAAAATAGCGGCAAATGACTTGCTGAAAGGCCTGGCCAAGCCGGAATTATCAGAAGATACAGATTCACTGAACGGACTGGCAGAGCTGATGGCTGACCTCGCCAGAGAACGTAATGAAGCACTGCATGAAGTAGAAGTTCAGCGCCGTGCCATCGACCAGCATGCGATTATTGTGGTGGTGGATAATGAAAAGCAAATCCTCTTCGCCAACAGTAAGTTCTGTGAGATTTCAGGCTATGAAGAGAAGGAGCTTAACGGCAAAAGCCTCGAAATTATCCGCAGCAGTTATCACGAAGAGAGTTTCTATACACCAATCTGGCGCGCGGTGCGGGCTGGCGAGGTGTGGCACGGCGAAGTGCACAATCTGAGAAAAAACGGCGAGACATTCTGGGTGTCCTCCACCATTGTGCCAATCGAAGGCAACGCCGGACAAGCTGAGCGGTACGTCGCCATCATGACAGACATTACCCATCAGAAACTGCTGGAGGAACGTATATCCGACAGCCAGCGTTTTTATCAGAGCATTACCGACTCTATCGGTGAGGGCATTTTCGCTGTTGACCGCAGCGGTACTATTGAATTTCTTAATCCGGAAGCCAGTCGCCTGCTCGGCTGGACTATGGATGAACTGAGAAACAGACGTTTCCACGACACCGTGCAGTTCCAGTCACCGGATAAAAAGTTCATTCCGGTACAGCAAAGCCCTCTTATTCAAACCATTAAGAAAGGTGAAATTTATTTTTCAGAAGAAACTTATTTCACCCATAAGAACGGGCTTATGTTTCCGGTTTCTATCACTGCCGTGCCACTGGAGGATGACAGGGGTAACATACGGGGACACGTCGGTGTGTTCAGGAATATCAGCGAACGTAAGAATATTGAGCAAGCCATGCGGGATGCCTTCTCTCAGGCTGAGCGGGCAAATAACGCGAAAAGCGAATTTCTCGCAAACATGAGTCACGAAATCCGCACGCCGCTTAATGCCGTACTGGGCCTTACTCATCTGGTGCTGAACTCGCCTCTTAATACTCAACAGAAAGATTATCTGCAAAAGGCCACCAACAGTGCCAACACTCTGCTGGGCATCATTAACGACATTCTGGACTATTCCAAAATTGAAGCGGGTAAGCTGGATTTAGATATTCAGCCATTCATCTTCGACGATTTACTGGAAAAAGTGTCGAATTTGTTTCAGGACAGAGCTGTCAGCAAAGGGTTATTACTGCTTTTTGATATGGGCGGCGATATGAGCCTGCCTCTGCTGGGCGATGAAAACCGCCTGATGCAGATTTTCAATAACCTGGTCAGTAATGCCGTTAAATTCACCCGGCAGGGTCAAATTATTGTGTCGGTTGAATTACAACCCCGTCAGGGACAACAGGTATCGGTTAAATTAAGCGTTACAGATACCGGTATCGGTCTCAGTGATGCCCATCAAAAAAAGCTGTTTGACCCCTTTACTCAGGCCGACGCGTCTATATCCAGACAATACGGCGGCACCGGTCTGGGCATGAGTATTACGCGCCACCTTGTCGAACAGATGAACGGCACCATTTCGGTAGAAAGCGCTCCCGGTGAAGGCAGTAAGTTCAGTATTGATCTGGTGTTACCTCTGGCCGGAACCAGCAATACTATGCCGCCTTTAGGTGCCCACCAGTTTCTTACCCTTTGCTGTCTGAACGATGCCCTTTTACCGGTAGTGGGGCTGGTGGAAAAAACGTTATCAACGCTGATGGTTCCTCATGAACACTGCACAACTCACCGTGCTGAATCTCTGCCGGAACAAACCACCCACCTGCTGGTTGTTGCAGATAAAATTACGGAAGAGCGGATGAAACAACTGGCTGAGGCATTCCGCTCGAAACAACTGGATTATTCTCACCTGCGCATCCTCACCCCGGGCAATCAGGAGGAGATGCGTCATCTTCTGATCAGTCACGGATTGTCTGATGCCGCTGTGATGCAACTTCCGTTTACCCAGCGTTCTATGCACGACTTCCTCAATCAGGGAGCAATGATTAAGGACGCTCAAACGGGTTTCACTTCACTGGACGACATTGGCCTGGTTGAGCGCAGGCTCAACGGCAAACATGTACTGATAGCTGACAGCGACGACATCAGTCAGACCGTAATGTCCCAACAACTTAATTCTGCCGGCATTAAAGCTACCAGTGTCTCTTCCGGCGCAGACTGTATCACCTTGTGTAAACAGCTGACCTTTGACGCCATTATTCTGAACAATAAATTACCTGACATTCCCGGCTGGGAAGTGGCTGAAAGTCTTGTATTTGGCAACAGCCTGACCACCCCGATTATCTGCACTTCCACAGAAGATGCCTCTGCCATTGAAGATTTAATCAGTGATTCCGGAATGTGTGCCTTGCTCACCAAGCCGGTAAGCAATGATGATCTACTCCGTACTCTCGATAATTACATGATTTATACCGGCGAAGCAGAACACGCCGGCGATGACTTCGACGACATAAAAGATCCCTATGCGTCACTGCTTCAGAGTTTTTACCGGAAATACAGTGTCAGCGGAAATACCCCCTTTGACTTCCTTGTTGAAGGTCTGCAGCAACAGTCATCAGTGCCGGTGGAAATTCTTGCAGGGATCAGAAAAGATGCCTCAGCGATTGGCGCGAAGCCACTGAAGAAAATGCTCGGCGCACTGCTGCAGCAGGATACTCCGGCTGAGCTGGTTCACGCCGCCATTCCCAAACTTGCCGGAGAGCTGGATATGACGTTGAAGAAAGTCGTTGCCAGCCTGGATGCACTGAGCAATGTTGAGGAAAAACAAGAAAATGAACAGGATTTCACGTCACAAGTTCAATTTATACTAAACTTACTGGAAGACTACGATGCAAAAGCATCGGACAACCTGCAACAACTCTATAGTGAACATCAGCAGTCTCCCCATCGCTGGGTGCTGCAACAGGCAATACAGAAAGTATCTCAATACGATTTTGAAGCTGCGGCTGTGCTCTTGCAGCCATTAGTAAACGGGCAATAACTGTGGGCGTAAAGTGAAAGCGTTTAGTGTTTTAATCGTTGATGACGAACCGGCAAACATTGATATTCTCAAAGATATACTGATCCATCAATATCAGGTAAAGGTGGCACCGTCGGGGGAAATTGCACTGAAAATTGTCAGTAAAGCCCCTCCCGATCTTATTTTGCTTGATGTCATGATGCCCCATCTGGATGGTCTGGAAGTGTGCCGGAGATTGAAAGCAGATCCGGCCACGGCCTCCATCCCGGTGATTTTTGTCACGGCGCTCGGGCAAGGTGAAGATGAAGAGCGCGGATTCGCCGCCGGCGCAGTGGACTATATTGCCAAGCCTATTGTACCCGCCATTGTGCTGGCCCGGGTAAAGACCCATATTTCACTTGCCCATCAGCAACGGGTCACCCGCCAGGAAGTGGAGGAACGGACAAAAGAACTTCAGGTAAGTCAGTTGAGTGCTATCAGTATGCTTGCTGCAGCGGGTCACTATAACGATACCGACACGGGACTGCATATCTGGCGGATGGCGGCTTATGCCAGGAGGCTGGCCACTGCCACGGGATGGTCTGTGGAAGCAGCCAGATTGCTGGAACATGCAGCTCCTATGCATGACACGGGAAAAATAGGCATTCCCGACAGCATTCTGAAAGCGCCCAGGAGGCTGACAGACGAAGAAATGGTGATCATGCGGACCCATGCTCAAATCGGTCACGATATCTTATCTAACAGCCATTCACCGTTGTTCAAACTGGCTGCTGAAGTGGCGGTGAGTCATCATGAGCGCTGGGATGGCTCTGGCTACCCGAATGGACTGAAAGGGACAAATATTCCCGAGTCAGGCCGTATCGTTGCTATCGCTGATGTGTTCGACGCGCTGACCATGATAAGACCTTACAAAAAAGCATGGAGCGTCAGCGACGCTTTTGACTACATCCGCGATAACGCAGGTTCTCATTTTGATCCGGCACTGGCAGAGAAATTCCTGACCATAAAAGATGACATTATCAGCATTAAAGAAAAAGCGGATAATGCCTCTTCTGAGAATGAAGAATCAGTCTTTTACGCCGGATTTGTGGAGGAGAAATAACCCCTGTGCAGCCCACTCAACCCAATTTAAAATCCATTCTGACCATGCGCGATTTCGTTGCAACCGCATTACCACCGACAAATCTGGGAGCATAACGCCAGTGTTCCAGCGCCTTTATGGCTGCGGTACCAAACATGCTGCCACCGTCAGTTTCTATCAATTCAATATCACGGACAAAGCCTTCATCATCGATAGTAAATGACAGGACTGCACTGCCGTCTTTACCCCGCCTTGCATAAGACACCGGATAATCCGGGTTTACACGATAAAGCGGCTCGGGCTCCTGATCATCTGACCACGGCTTCATTTTCCCTATCGCCCGGCAGTGCTCTGTAGCCTTATCTGACTCTCCTTTCTTCTCATACAAACCGACCAGTTTCGCATGGGCATTCAATGCGTACGGATGGGAGAAATCAAGATTACTGTCGAAGGTATCAGCAACAATCTCATAATTCTCGATGGCCGCAGAACGGTGGTTATAACTCTCATACACCAAACCCAGCAACAAGCGGGATTCCAGAGTCCGTAAATCTTTATCCCCCCAAAAGCCATCAACGATACTCAGGTTGTCTTTATAGAAACGCAATATTGCGTTGTTGGTCACTCCTAAGATTGAATTGATAACTACTGTGGCAGCAAGGTAATGCGTCATAACCTTCTGAGCATCATCTTTAAACTGGATGTCGTCCATGTTGAGAATGATGTAACGACTCAGCCGTTGTGAAAAGCTGACTTTAGCCTTATCCATGCCCTTAAGCTTATTCACTGCACTGAGAATATCGATGTGCATATTCAGTAACGCAGGGGAGTTTTCTTCATACAGCGAATCGTATTGCTCCAGTACAGCTTTGAACTGGCTGACAGCCTCATCCATATAGTCCTGCTGTGCGAGCATATTGGCGTAGGAATGCCTGAGCTTCACCGCATTTTCGCTGTCAGCACCGTATTTTTGCTGACCCAGCTGCCAGGCTTGTTTCGCCAGCGCCGTGCTTAATACGATGTCATCTTTTTCCACCGCCTCCTGAAACGCACGGTAGACATCGCTGAATTCATCAGCCGCAGCAGACATTGAAAGCAAAGAAGAGAAAAGTGTGATTTGTGCGAGCCGTTTAAGACCACTCATGACAGCATCCTTGTTCATTAGTGAGTTTTCACTGTAGTGAAATGATGCAGTAAAAGCAAACCCGGCTTACAGGCCGGGTTTCTTGTGAGGAAATATCAGATTTTTGTGGTTTTCAGGAAAATACAGTTCTGGCTGATGTGCTCACTGTCAAGACGCAGTCCGAACTCAGGTAAACTGGCCAGCACTTCTTCCCTTGTGTAAGGACGGTTAAGGATACCGATAGATTGTCCGTAATCGTTCACCTTCGTACTGATTTTATTCAAAAACCCTTCACCGGGGTACAGCAGCACATTCATGTAGAGGGTACCGCCTTTTTTCAGCACTCTGACAATTTCATGCATGGCTTTTTCAATCCCGCCAATGGTGTGATAACCATTTGGCAGGTTCGCAGTATCGAACGTTTCGTCCTCGAAGCTCATATTTCTCAGATCTTCGATGGCCAGCTCAGCCCCTTTCAGCTTCTTCCTCGCGCCCCCCATTAAGGCTTTGGAATAATCTACGCCTACCAGTGAAAACGGCTGATCTTTCTGTTTCTTACGCGCATGTTTCATGCAAATTTGGGTGAATGTACCGGTACCGATAGCACATTCAAGATGTTTGCCTTTAAGGTTTTCGGCAAAAAAACGGACCTGGGAAGATAAGGTATTGCGGTACGCCAGGGTCAGAATAAAAAAACCACGGACGTCATAAAGCATCGGCGTCAGGTTATAACTGTTTTCATTAATGATACTTTCATCTGACATGACAAAATGCCCTCTTTCAAAAAACTGCCGTTCATATTCAGCTATCATGACGACAGACAGCCCGGCTAACTAACACGGGCTACTATCCACGCTTTACAAAACTATACATCAGGTGGAGAAAAACTACGTATACCAAACATATACATAGGAATGAATCCGCAACACGCAGAATAAATACTATGCCGGACAGCCGGAATCACGAGCCATGAGCATAGTCGCTGACATGCGCTATGTAAATGAAAGTAAAATGACATCTTACAAACATAAAAAAGGCCGGTTATCCCTTTTTTATCAGGACAACCGGCCTCTTTGTACCCGTGTGGCATGCAACGGGCTTAGCATTTAACACTTATCAAATTTCAGCCATCGCTTCCTGTTGAGTCTTCTCAGACTGTACAAAGCGCTTCCATTGCTGTGCCATTGCTTTGCTCTTTTGATGCTTTTCAGCTTCAGCAAGCTGATCCAGTGCTTTGGCGTACTGCTTATTGTTGTACAGTGCCATGCCTTTAATCAGATATACAATACCCGGATTCCGTAACTGACCTTTTTCAATAGCATGGTCAGCAGCGGTAATGGCATCATCCCAGCGTTCAGCATTCAGCAATACCTGTGCGAGCTGGGCATCCAGTTCGCCGTCTTCTGACAATTCAGCGGCAGACTGCATCACCGGAATGGCTTTATCCTGCTCTTTGGCAAGGGTCCAGCTCTGGCCAAGGAAACGTAAGTTACGCAGGTTCTTTTCCAGCGTACCGTCTTTCATCGCCTGTTCCATCAGCAAAGCGCCTTTATAAGGGACTTTGTGATAGTAATAAAGCTGTGCCAGGTTGAAGATGTCGGCAGACGATTCCACGTAACCTTGCTGATAAGCTGATTCCATGATTGCCAGTTGCTTGCGTTCTTCACCCAGTTCACCGTACATGCCGGCAAGCTGGATCCAGTACTTGGGCTCGTCAAACAACTTCACCAGTTTAATCAGAACATTCTTCACCTTTTCAGGCTGTTTCAGTTCATAGTAAATGGCCCGCTGCAGAATCAGCCAGTTCTCATCAGGGAGCATGCCCTCAGCTTCATGATCAGCAATCGCTTTAGTGATGAACGGTTCGGCTTTAGCGTATTCCTTATTCTGATAATAAGCCTGAGCTTTTAAAATCAGATTCTTAGGCGGAACGACACCGTCGTTCAATGCTTCCCAGCGCTCAAGATATGCAATACTCTTGTCGTAGTTACCCTGCATCAGGTTTAACTGAGCAAGACTGAACAAGGTCGTCATCTCAAACTTTTCAGGGATCGGCTGCTGCTCCACCACCTGCGCAAAGCTGTCTAATGCTTTATCGTACTGCTCATCGTTGTAATAGATGAAGCCGTAGAAGTTATACATCATGGCTTTTTCGTAGCTGTTCATCGAACTGTCTTTGCCTTTCACCTCATCCAGGATGGCAATGGCTTCAGGAATATTTCCTTCATCGCCGGCCGCCTGAGCGCGGGCTAACTGTTCGTAAACTTTGCCACGCAAAGTCGGTACTTTGCGGGTTTTCTTTTCGCTGGCTTTAACTTCCTGAGCCTGTGCCTGCGCGCTGATAACAACGGCGGGTACAACTGCCAGGTTTAAGGCCAGTGAAAAAGCGCAAACCAAACGTTTGGATAAATGATTCTTCATAGTACTTACCCGTCAATCTGGAAGGTGATTCGGTTCTGCACGCCGGACACTTCAGTCGCTTCACCGTTAACAACACGGGGCTTATATTTAAACTTCATGGCGGCATCCATCGCAGCCTGCTCAAATATGCCCGAAGGGTTAGCTTCTACAACAACCGGATCGCGCACTGTACCCTGTTTGGTTACCGTAAACTCCACAATAACGAAACCTTCGATACCACGCTGCAATGCACGACGGGGATAGACCGGCGCAACTTTAACGATAGGCAGATACTCACCGTCTCCGGATTCAAGTGCTAAGCCGCCGTCCAGGGCTACGTCAGCGCCAACATCACCACCGAAGTCCATAGACGTACCATTGGCGTCAGGCGAAGGCGAATCCATTTGCGGTGAACTCATTTGCGGCGGTGGCTCTTTTGGCGGTGGTGGCTTCCGGGGCTTACGGTCTTTTTGTTCAACCGTTTCCTCTTTCTTCACCCGCACAAAGTCAAGCACACTGCCTTTTGGTGGCTCTGTTAACGCACTGCCGCCCATCTTGATGAGTGATTGCATCAAGAAGAACAGGCCGAGCGTAATCGCCAGCGAAATGACAAATGCGATGATAAATCGTGGCATGGCTTAAGGCTCTTGTGCTGCGATTGAAACTTCGTAAACACCCGCCGCACGGGAGGCATCCATAACTTTGATCAGCGTATCGGTGGTGGCCTTCTGATCTGCCTGAATCACCACAGTACCCTGCGGGTTTTCAGCATGCAGACGCTCGATGTTGGCCTGTACCGCACGTACGTCAACACGACGCTTGTTGATCCAGATTTCACCGGTATCAGAAATCGCGATAAGAATGTTAGCGCGATCCTGTTTTACTGCGGTGGCCGCTTCAGGACGGTTTACATCGATACCGGCTTCTTTCACGAAAGACGCCGTTACAATGAAGAAGATAAGCATGATGAAAACAACGTCCAGCATGGGCGTCATATCAATTGTGGCTTCTTCTTCGTCAATCAGATTTTGAAAATGCTGCTTCATAATAAGGTTCCTGACAGAAAGGCTTAGCCTTTGCGATCAATAATCAAGGCGTCTTCTAAGTGTGTGCGTTCGGTCTTCACCATACGGTTCAGCCAGGTCGAGGCGAATACGCCTGACAACGCGCCAACCATACCCGCCATTGTCGGGATAGTGGCTTTAGATACACCAGATGCCATAGAGCGGGCGTTACCCGAGCCGGAGATGGCCATTACATCAAAAACTTCAATCATTCCGGTAACCGTACCCATCAGACCCAGCAGCGGACACAATGCCACCAGCGCCTGAATAATCGGAATGCTGCCCCGTAAACGAATGGTCAGTGCAGAAATCGTTTTCTGGCGTACTTGCTCAGCAAACCAGGAGGAACGATCACTGCGGGCTTTCCATTCAGCTACGGCCTGTTTCTTAAAGTTCTTGTGCCAAATCAGCAGGTACATCGCACGCTCGAGAATAAGTAACCACATGATGAAAATCAGCAGACCGATGACCAGAAGAACCTGGCCCCCTGTCTCTGTAAAATCACGAATGGCTTCGAGAAATGCGATCATGGCTTAGCCCCGCTCAGCGCGCTCTGCGATAACACCAGACGCCTGCTCTTGCAGCACGTACACGATATTCTTACTACGGGTATTCAGCATGGCGTATAACAATGTCATAGGAATTGCTACAACCAGACCCAGTACTGTAGTTACCAGTGCGGTAGAAATACCACCTGCCATCAGTTTCGGGTCACCGGTACCAAACAGGGTAATTGCCTGGAAGGTGTTAATCATACCGGTTACTGTACCTAACAGACCCATCAGAGGCGCAACCACTGAGATAATCTTGATAATGGTCAGGTTACGACCCAGTTTTGGTACTTCACCTAAAATCGCTTCTGTTAAGTGCAATTCCAGCGCTTCAACATCCGCATTAGGGTGATCTTCACGTACTTTCAGTACACGGCCCAGCGGGTTGTCAGTTTTGATTTCTTTACGCTTAAGTTGCTTTTGTACTTTCGCGTTAATCAGCGTCAGACTGATAAGACGCTCAATCGCCAGAAGCAGACCAATAGCACCTACGATAAGGATGATGTAGCCCACTTCACCGCCCTGCTCTACACGCTCTTTCAGATCAGGTGCCTGAACCAGCAGACCCAGGATAGAACCGCCTGTAGGGTCAATACCAAACTCAACCAGTTCGCCGTTTGAGTTTTGCAGCGCCTGTGCAGAATCGCCGTAACGGTCAGCCGGCTGGCGAACCAGTTCAGCTACTGTGCCGGTGATGCCGTTGAAGTCGAGGTATTTACCGTCAGCAACCAGTGCAAACGGACCAACACGTACGATTTCTTTATTAACTTTCTCGCCGCCGGCTTCAACAACAGACGTGTCGAACTTAGTCACTTTGCCTGACTCAGTCATTTCACGCTGCATTTCAAACCATACGCGCTCAATCTCTTCGATAGACGCTAACTTTGAGCTCTTACCCATTGACTGTGCCATGTTGTCAAGAAACTCAGCGCGGCCGGGGATTTGAGCGGAAACAACAGAGTTCTGGAATTTGCTCTTGGAGTCACCGGCAACCTGCTGCAGTACACCGAACAGTTCTTTCAAAGAACCTAAACGGGTATCCAGAGCGGCATTCAGATCGGCCAGTTTAAATTCGTTTTCTTCAAACTGAGTTTCCAGACTTTCTGAATTCGCCAGCGCCTGATCACGCTTCTTGCGGGTATCAGCCAGGATCTGGTCCTGCTGAGCACGCTGTTGTGCGAATTCCTGTTCACGTTGCTTATTCTGTTGTGATTGGGCGAACTGGCCTTCTTCCAGTTGCTTCAACAGGGCATCAAGATCCAGTGCGCGGTCGTTTTCTGCCATTGCACCGAAGCTTAATGTTGCAGCGGCAAGACCAGCTGCTAAAAATTTAATCTGCTTTAACATGGTCAATACCTCTTAGTCCGTGATTGCAACAGGCAGCATTAACAGGTCTGGTGCAAGCTGTTTCTTCGCCATGCGCAGACCTTTAGTGATCTGTGTACGGTAGCTGCTGTCCAGTTCTTCCCACTGACGTGTTTGTTTATTCCAAACACCTTGCTTACCAGCGTCACGGGTTTGGTAAATCAGTGCAGTACGGCCAAGACGTAAAAACTCAACGTCACGCTCTGTACCGTCAATTTCATGGATACCGGTGTAAGCTTCCATAGTGCGGCCGTAATCCATCTCAACCTGGTAGGCTTCCATAACACGACGGAATTTCTCAGAGGCAGACACGTCAGCACGATCCATCATGTCTTTTAAGTCAGCGATACGCTTGGCACGCTCTTCTTCCAGGAAAGGCACGTCCAGGGCAACGAATTGCTCCAGACCGTCAATCATACGAATCATTAACGGCGTGATTTGACGCTCGATAACAGAGACTTCGTCGATTGATGCGTTCAGATCAGCCATTTCCTGTTCCTGGTTGGCAATCTGTTTGCGCAGCTGGTTGTTATAAACTTCCAGTCCTTCGATTTCTTTATTCAACGTTTTGAACGTTTGAAGTTTATTATCGATTTGGTCAGCGATATTGTTGATTTTGTCTTGTGATTTAGCTGCACTTTCATTGATTTTTGCAGCCTCATCGACAACGGGTTTCAAGACGCTATCGTCTTGTGCCATGGCGGTAGTGGCCGTCAGGGCGCTCGCCAGCAGCAACGAGTTGAAAAGCTTCATACATTCAAACCTTACTGTTAAAAGGAATCGGATTTAACCGAGCGTAAATTTCTGCGCGTAGGATAGGAACTTTCTATGACAGTTTTATTACATGACTGTCATATTTCCTCTGTCATAATCCGACGGGAGGTGATGAAAAAAGAGCCGCTGATGCGGCTCTTTTTGAGTTGATTTTAGAAGTCATAGCGATAAGCCAGACTGAAAGACGTTCCCACGGTTTCGGACCTTAGGAGTGTGTCCTCAAACTCAATTTTCTTTTCCTGATCAAGCATATTCTGCACTTTCAATGTGACAGTGGTATTAAAATCAGGGTACCACTTGTACACCACATCCAGAGAGTGGAAAGGCTGCTCGAAGCTGTCATCGAACCCGTCGATGCCGGGAATAAGAATACGCGGACCAAACACGTTATAGACTAAAGATGCAGAGTGTTCGCCGTTATCTGAGTCGTAACCTAACTGCGTATTGACTACCCATTTAGAGTGACCTGTCATTGCACGCGT
This sequence comes from Alteromonas sp., assembly GCF_984505615.1. NCBI lineage: Bacteria > Pseudomonadati > Pseudomonadota > Gammaproteobacteria > Alteromonadales > Alteromonadaceae > Alteromonas > Alteromonas sp. The sequence goes on from NZ_CFHOXV010000007.1 coordinate 95,935, forward strand.
AGTATTAGTGATAGATGTAGACACACCGGTTTGCTGTTCAATGGCTGCCGGATCAAGCTCGATCTCAGAGTCACTTAACGTCAGGTTACCGGACAGGAACAGGTTGTCCCATACGCCGTCACCGATCACCTCAAGCCCTTGCAGGAACTCCACTTCCACACCGTACATCTTACCGGTTTCGGCATTAGCGATACGGATGAGCGGCGGACCGTCCTGTGCAGGTGACTGAACAGATTCAATAGGTGTATCCATGTCTTTGTAGAACAAACCTACAGACAGGTTGTTACCGGCCTCACGGTACCATTCCCAACGAATATCAAAGTTATCGATGGACGTGGTTTCCAGACCCGGCGTACCACCCACAGGGTTTTCAGTCAGCGGATCGATGTAGGTAGCGGAAGACACTTCACGTAAGTCAGGACGTACTACCGTTTTACCGTAGCTGAAACGCAACTGCATATCCTGCTCAAGGAAATAAGTCACTGCCAGAGACGGATAGAAATCTGCTTCAGCAAACGCCAGCTGTGAACGGTCTGCATCGTCAGTTAAGTCAAACTGGTTGGTACGTGGATCGAACGGGACAACAGCCTGACGGAAGTCTTCGTAACGCACACCACCACTGAAGCGCCACAGGTTGTTCCAGAACAGATCCGCTTCGAAGTAGTACGAATCCACTTTCTGACCGGCGGCATAGTCATCACCGGCAACGGTGGTGTCACGCAGCAGGTTCTGTGTGGTGTAGCTGGCATTGTCCAGTGCTTCATCGTCAAGCACTTCGTCAAACTCATAGCCGGTAAGCAATGAGGTATCAGAGAACGCACGGGTGCTCACATCAAGACGGCGGTTTTCTGCAGTACGGGTTTTGGTCAGGAAATTTCCACCCGCTTTAAATTCCATCTCCCACTTATCTAACATCAGCGGATAGTTAAAGTTGTAGGCATAGTTTTCTACGCGGTCATGAAGACCCTGGAATGAATAACGTCCGGCAACGGTAGAGTTACTCACGCTGCTTTCGGTTTCACGATCGTAAATACCATCCAGGTTTTCGTCTTCAAGCAGGAAGCGGGCTTCCATATTACCCGGCGCGTCACGCAGTGAACGGCCCAACGAGTATTTCCAGTCAAACCCTAAGAAACCCAGTTCAGGGAACGTATGGGTACCACGAATCTGATTGGTGAACAGTTTACGTTCTTCGTACTGCACTTCATATTTGCGAACACGCTGGTTATCAGACAACGTGATGTTCGCCGTATTACCAATCATGTCACGGATCTGGTCACGGGTATCGCTCAGTACAATAACACTGTAATCCACGCGGTGCTGGCGGTTATAGTCGATACCGACGTTAAACAGTGAAGACCACTTCACAGATTTCTCTGTAGTGTTCACTTCGTCGTAGTAACGGACCATACGGATTTCATCGCCGTTACGCAGTGGCTGCTCACCGATGTATTCTTCACTCACATTGGTAGAACGGTCATAACCGGTAGCAACAAGGAAACCGAAACGCCAGTCGTCGTTATAATCGAAACTGTTACCGATGGAGAAGTTGCCTTTCATATCAGGGTCAACACTTTCCAGTACAGGGTCGTAGTCACGGTTTAATTGCTTAAACAGCGCGACAGATTCCTCCTGGCTTAAATCATCCAGAAAGTCTTTGCTGGCATACTGGGCTGCAATATCAGCAGGCATGGCACGGGTGCCGTCATCTTTACCCATCCAGTCATCGCTGCCGCCATTGTACATGTAGGCATCGTCAAAGTTATCGGAGTTGTAACCTAACTGGCCCTGCACACTCATCACAAAATCGGAAGGAATGGTACGCAAACGGATATCTACGTTACCACCGCCAAACGAAGCCGGCATTGAAGGCGAATACGCTTTCTGAACCGATAAGCTTTCGATAATAGAAGACGGGAATAAATCGAGAGGCATAACGTTACGGGTAGGATCCGGGCTTGGTACTGCCAGACCGTTTAACTGGGTAGATGAATAACGTTCACCCAGACCACGAACGTAAATGAACTTACCGTCAACCAGGGTCAACCCTGTTACACGACGCAATGCTGATGCCGCATCTGAGTCACCGGTACGAGAGATTTGCTCAGCACCCATGATATCCGCAACAAACGCCTGGTTCTTACGTTCTTCCATAACGGCAGTCGCCGTACCTTTTAAGCGGGTGCCGGTGGCAACCACTTCTTCAATGACTTCTTCGTCATTGGTTTCCTGAGCAACTGCGGGCGCGATGCTGGCAGATAATGTTGCCAGTACAGCCAGACTCAGTGGTTTGACAGGAAACCTGATTGCAGGCTTTTTCATTGTAAACCTCGTGGAAAAGCGTTCTTACAATACAACGATAAAAATCGATGCTTTTAATACTTAAAAAGCAAGCACGTTACTTTTAGCGCAACGTGCCTGCTCTGATGGTGAGATTAGGAGTGATTACTCCAGACCAACAGTCCAGCCAGCTGTCCAGTCGTTGTCTTCAGATACTGCACCTACGAAGTCAGCATTGTCGAAGAACGTGTCGCCAGTCCAGTCTTTAGGCGTTACTGCATCAGTGATGCTGTAGATACCGTTAACGACTTCAGCCTGTGTAGCAACAACTGCGTTGCCGGTCATGGTGTTCAGGAACCAGTTTTCCAGGTCAACTGCACCGTCATCAAACTTGAAGTTCTCGTCGTTTTCACAAGCGATAACCGAGTTAGTGAAGGTTGTTGTACCGTCAGACAGGTTAGCTTGTGATTCGTTAACGTTTTCGATTTCGAAACACTCACCCATACCTGCAGGGCCTGTTACGATGAAGTTAGACAGCTGAGCGCCGGTACCTTCACGTAAGTAAACACCTTCAGAATCGTCATCACCGTCAAACTCGTTACCGATAATAGTGACGTTAGACAGAGTCGGGTTAGACTGTGGCTCATTAGCCGGGTCTGAACCGTCGTTGTCAGCTTCGATACCACGGTTTGCATCAGAGTTGTCAGTCGCCTGGCGCACTAATACATACTGCATGCGACCCTGGAAGCCGTTATCCCAGTCAATGCTGTCGTCCTGGTTGTCAGTCAGTACTACGTACTTCATATCAACGTTACCGCCGAAGAACTCAACACCGTCGTCAGATGATTTGTGGATTTGAATGTAGCTGATATCAGTACCTGAACCCACACCGCCCATAGTCAGGCCTTGCAGCTCGTTGTCCGGTGCGATTTCGAAACCAGAGTACATGATACGCACGTAGCGGATAGTCCCTGAGTTATCAGCAGTGTCTGTACCACCGAATACTGCGCCTTCTTCTGCACCTTCAATTTGCAGTGAACATGCGCCAGATTCAGGACACTGGTTAGATGGGGCGTTACCCAGCATTACCAGACCACCCCACTGACCAGGCTCACCGGCGTCAGACGCCACATCAGCTTGTGAAGTGAAAGTGATTGGGTTTGCAGCAGTACCCTGCGCATCAATTTTAGAGCCACGGCTGATTACCAGGTAATCGTTACCGCTTGCACCGTACAGTGTTACACCGTCTTCGATAGTCAGTGTGGTGTTGTCAGCATTGTCATTACCGATGAATACTGCACCAGACAGAGCATACATGTTGCCTTCAGTCAGTGTCAGGTCAGAAGTAATACGGCCAGACAGTTCACATGTTGTGGTTGTACCATCAACAGAAGTGATTTCAGACGTACCGGTAGGGCAACCTTCTACAGTTTCAACTACGCCGGTTACTTCACCGCCGCCGTAACCAAATGCCCAGCCTTCACGCCAGTCAGTTGTTCCGTCTAACGCACCGATGTAGTCAGTTGCGTCGAAGAAGCCGTCAATCTGAGATGCATCAGCACCGGCACCTAACAGCGGGCTGCCTGAAGTAGGAGAACCGTCTGCATTCAGTGCAATAGCTTCAGATACAGAGTTACCTGTCATGGTGTTCAGGAACCAGTCTTCCAGGTCAACTGCACCGTCGTCGTTCTTGAAGTTTTCGCCGTTACGACAAGCCATAACAGAGTTTTGAATCGTGATAGTACCGTCAGCCAGGTTAGCCTGAGATTCAGTCACGTTTTCAACTTCGAAACACTCGCCCATACCGGCAGGACCCGTTACAACCATATTGTAGATCTGTGCGCCGGTACCTTCACGAAGGTAAACACCTTCTGAATCGTCGTCACCGTCGAAGTTATTACCAATGATTGTCATGTTAGCAATCATAGGATTAGATTGAGGCTCGTTAGCCGGATCTGAACCGTCGTTATCCGCTTCGATACCACGGTTTGCGTCAGAATCGTCAGTGGCATGCTCGATGAATGCATACTGGATTTTACCGGTGAAGCCGTTATCCCAGTCTAATGAATCATCCTGAGCGCCAGTGATCAGAACATATTTCAGTTGCGGGCTACCGCCGAAGAATTCGATACCGTCATCTGAAGATGCGTGTACCTGGATGTGGTCGATAGAAGTACCTGAACCCACACCACCCATAGTCAGACCTTGCAGCTCGTTATCCGGTGCAATTTCGAAACCTGAGTACTTGATAACCATGTAGCTGATTGAACCGGAACTGTCTGTATCGTCTGTTCCACCGAATACCGCGCCTTCTTCAGCACCTTCGATTTGCAGAGAACAGTCACCTGTATCAGGACACTGGTTAGATGGCGCATTACCCAACAATACCAGACCACCCCACTGACCAGGCTGAGCGTCACCGCCAACTACGTCTTCAATTGAGGTAAGGATTACCGGTGCTGCTGCAGTACCGTTTGCTTCAATAGTAGAACCACGGCTGACAACCATGTAGTCGTTACCGCTGCGACCGAAGATAGTTGTGCCCGGCTCAATAACCAGGTTTACGCTGTCTGCGTTGTCACTACCGAAGAAAACCGCGCCGTCTAGCGCCCATACGGTGTCGTTAGTCAGAGTAATGTTACCGCTGTCGTCTGCGTCATCAGCAGTTAAACGACCAGACAGTACGCGAACAGTGACGTCGCTGCCAAATGCAGTTGAAACTTGAGTGCTCAGACCTGAGCTCACTTCGCCGGGTGCAGTATCAGTATCGCCAGAATCACCTGAACCAGAATCGCCACTACTTCCGTTGTTATTTGTAACGCTGTTGTCGATGTCGCCTTCGCTGATATTGATGTCACCACCACAGCCGGCTAAAACAAGCGCTGCTGCGATTGCTGAAGCCTGAAATAAGTGCTTAAGTTCCATTCATCTCTCCAAGTGCAAATATAATTATGGATTTAGAAAACGCAGGCACTTTACCTAAGCTAAATGACACATTTGTTACACTTCTGCGTTGTCACAAAACTTTCACAGTGAAAAGTGAACTTTTAGTATCTAAATCAGACCTGTAGGATGATTAAAAATCTTAGTATATGATTTTGCTTAATTTATTATTTCCCGTCACAGGGGGAATTAAAGGCTGGATACGTTGTTTAGCGTTAAAAAAGCGGCAGTCCGGCGAATCTGCCGGTAACAATTAAACGAAAGTATGAAGGAAAAATGACAGCCATCATGGCGTTTTTAACGCTGAACGTTGTCCAGAAGACGGCGCTGGCGAAGTAATACATCTTCCCTGACAGGAAAATAGCCGTCACGCTGAACCTGCAGCTGCCCTTGTGTTGACAGTACATACTTCAGAAACTCCCGCTCCAGTGTGGGCAGAGGTTTACCCGGCGCTTTATTCACTACCAGGTAGAGAAAGCGGGCATAAGGATAGGTTTCGTTACGTACAGTCTCTGTGGTCAAGGGCACCAGTGAATCCACGCTTTCGCCAATTGACAGCGCCTTTACACCGGCGGTTTTGTACCCGTAGGCCGCGTACCCCATTCCATGCTGACTGGTTGCAACCGACAGTACCACGGAAGCAGAACCGGGCTGTTCATTCACTGTCGTCCTGAAATCTCCGTCACATAACGCCATGAGTTTAAACAAGCCGTAAGTACCGGAAACAGAATTTCGCCCGAACAGGCGAATGGGTGAAGGGCTGTTTGCTGAATTCCCGGTGAGTTCTGACCAGTCTGTCACCGGTGAGCCGGCGCCACAATAACGGGTAGCAGAAAAGATAGCGTCAACCTGCTCCAGTGTCAGGCCTTCAACCGGATTACGACGCTCGACGAAAATGGCAATGGCATCCATGGCCACTTTCAGCACCGTAGGCGGATAACCATGCTCACGGACAAAATCGCGGATTTCCGAAGGTTTCATTTCACGGCTCATGGGGCCGATCGTCGCCGTGCCCTCTGTCAGCGCCGGCGGCGCAGTAGAAGAACCGGAAGCCTGGATCTGAAACTTCACCTGCGGATACATTTCCATGAACTCCTGCGACCAAAGGGTCATCAGGTTGGCCAGCGTATCAGACCCTACGGAGGTAATTTTCCCTGCCACGCCCGGGCTGCGGCTATATTCCGGCACAGGCTCAGCGGCATGGGCCCGGAAGATAACAGAACAGCAAAGGAACAGAACTAAGGCCGTAAACCGGCTCATGACTTCTCCGTAATTAACTCTTCGTCCAGCAGGAAAGAAAACTGACTCCCCTCGCCTACTGTACTGGTGATATCCAGCTGCGAATTATGATGGCTGAGCACGTGTTTCACAATAGATAAGCCCAGACCGGAACCACCTGTTTTTCTGGAACGTGCCTTATCCACACGATAAAAACGCTCAGTCAGCCGCGCAAGATGATTCTGCTCAATACCGTCACCGTTATCCACCACCGCAAATAACGCGCCGTGATCATCCCGTTTCCAGTAAACATCAATTTCGCCCCCGGCCGGCGTGTAATGCAAAGCATTAAACACCAGGTTAGAACAGGCACTGCGAAGTTCTGTTTCCACCCCGAAAACCCAGAGTTCAGGGTCGATATGGAAGCGTATGGTATGACCTTTTTCTGCGTTAAGTGTCTGCGCTTCTTTTTCCAGTTGCCGGAACATGGAAGGCATATTGACTTTATTTTCGTAGATACGCTCAGAGCTGGCTTCGATGCGTGACAATACCAGCAGATCCTCAATCAGGTTTTGCATTCTGTGAGTCTGGGCGTTCATTTCTTTGAGCGCTTTGGTCACCATGGGATTGTCTTCATTATCCGGTAACAATTCCAGATAACCGGAGATCACGGTGAGCGGCGTGCGTAATTCGTGTGAAACGTTTGCCACGAAATCCTTACGCATTTCTTCTAACTGGCTAACACGGGTCACGTCACGGGCAATCAGCAACAGGTGCTCTTCCCCATAGGGCATGATCCGGTATTCGAATGTTTTACTGGGGTTTGCCGGTGCGGGTACTTCGATAGGATGGCTGAAATCGCCGGCATGAAAATATTCTATAAATTCAGGATGCCGGATAAGGTTATCAATACGTGCGCCGGCGTCGCCGGGCCATTTAAGCCCCATTTCCAGTCTTGCCAGCCGGTTGCACCAGATAATACAGGCCTTGGAATCCACCACCACTGCGGCATCAGGTAAGGCTTCCGACCCTTCACGGAAACGCTTTACCAGCTCCCCGAGTTCTTTCCTTTTATTGCGGTTTCGCCGCTGGAGATAATAAATACCTTCGTAGATATGCTCCCACACCCCGCTGACCGTGGGCGGAGACATTTTCCGGCTATGCCATAACCAGCGGTTGAGCTTAAAAAGCTGCCAGTAGTTGATTATCAGCAGCCCCAGCGCGCCCAGCGTAATGGCGAATAACATGTCATCCAGGTACAACCCCACCAGCGCGAAGACGAGCAAATAGGCCAGCAGGCGAATTGCGCTTCTCAGCCAGGAAAAAGGATAGTACATGTAATTGAAGGCCTTATTTTAATGTGAAGGCTATTGTGACAATGTCGGGCGGCGCACGCAACGTATGCCGGTGCGCCGTCAGATTACAATTTGGTAGAGAACCGGTAACCTGCACCACGTACTGTCTGAATCATCGCGTCATGTCCGTGCTTAGAAATGGCTTTCCGTAAACGACGGATGTGCACATCAACGGTACGGTCTTCAACGTAGACGTTCGTGCCCCACACGTTATCCAGCAACAATTCACGACTGTACACCCGCTCCGGATGAGTCATGAAAAAGTGGAGTAACTTAAACTCTGTAGGCCCCATATCCAACGGATCATGATTCGCCATAACACGGTGAGAAATCGGCTCCAGTTTCAGACCATTAAACTCAATAGGCTCTTCACTGGACGTCGGTGTCACACGTCGCATTACCGCTTTAATACGGGCGATAAGTTCCTTGGGAGAGAATGGCTTGGTGACGTAATCGTCGGCACCGGCATCTAACCCGCGGATTTTATCTTCTTCTTCACCCCGTGCCGTTAACATTATAACGGGAATATCACGGGTAAACTCATGTTGCTTCAATCCTTTAGCAAGCTGGACACCGGAACCGCCCGGTAACATCCAGTCAAGCAATATCAAATCCGGATATGGTTCACAGATTTTCTGTTGTGCCACATCAAAATCTTCAGCCTCAACGGTATCAAAACCTGATTGCTCAAGAACGAATTTCAGCATTTCGCGAATTGGCGCTTCGTCTTCCACTATCAAGACAGTACGGGACATTGATATTTTCCTGCTCATAACAAAACGCCGCTATTATTAAGGTGATCTGTGACAGTTTTATTAAAACGATTACATTTATGTGTCAAGGAGATTACGGTTTTTTATGCTTTTGTCGAATATCATCTCGCTTGTTAATTCAAGCTTTTACGCCTATTCTGTGTAGCAGGAATCAGGATTTCACGGTGAGGTTACGGTTGGATGGCCACAGTTAAGACAGGATTGTCGCGCAAGCTGCTCACGCGGGTACTGTCGGTGTATTTCATCCTGACACTCATCGTTACAGTGGGACAAATTTTCACTGAGTATCTGAGTACAAAAAATCACATCGAAAGTGAACTCCGTACCCTCAAAAATACCTTTGCAGAAAGCCTGACACGGGCCAACTGGGAACTGAACAAGGTTCAGGCCCGCATCATTGCAGAAGGCCTGACTAAACTCCCTACTATTGAAGGCGTTCAGGTAAGGGATGAAAACGGCGATCTGGTGGCCGATGAAGGTCAGACTATTCCGAGCAACGGCAGCCCTGTGCAAACAGGTATCATGCAGGACCACCCCGGCGGTATTTTCAGTTACAGCTTCCCGCTCATTTTTGAGTTTTCCGGCCGGGAGTCTTTCGTCGGTGATGTAACCCTCTACTCCAGCTTCGACATCATTTTAAGCCGCATCGAAGTCGGTATTTTCTTCCTTATCGGTAATGCCATTGTAAAAACCGCTTTTCTGATATTTCTGTTCATGACGGCCTTTAAACATATGCTCTCTGAGCCACTGGCAGAACTGACCGGGCAAATGACGACTTTCGATCCTGAACATCCGGAAGATTCTAAAATTCAGGTGACAGACGGCGAAGACAACGAATTACGCATGCTGCAACAGTCTTTTAATCAGGTTATCGACGACTTCGTCGACTCCCAGGAAAAGCTGAAAGGTACCCGGGAAGCTCTGCGCCAGGCGAATAAAAAACTGGATGATCAGAACCTCATCCTGGAGCAGGAAGTTGCAAAAAAAACCGCATCCTTATCGCAAATTATGCTCGATCTTGAACAACAAAAAGATGAGCTCATCGCTAATCAGCGGGAACTGCGCCAGGAAAACGAAAACCGTCAGTACATTGAAGATGAATTGCGGAAGCGGAATACTGAACTGGCAAGAAATATGGAAATGCTCAATCTGATCAAAGATCAACTGGTGGAATCTGAGCGCATGGCATCACTGGGCGGTCTGGTAGCCGGTATCGCCCATGACGTTAATACCCCCATCGGCGTGAGTGTTACCGCTGCCAGTTACCTGAATGAGCGCCTGGTATCATTACGGGCCGCCTTCGATGACAAAACGTTATCGAACAAGTCCATGAATGCTTTCATAGATGAAGCCGAACAGGCGTCCACCCTGCTACTGAGCAACCTGAACCGGGCATCTGATTTGATTGCCAGTTTTAAACAGGTCGCAGTAGATCAGACCAGTGAAGCAGAGCGCCTTTTCAATCTGAACAGCTACCTGCATGAAATTTTACAGTCGCTGAAACCTACCTTTAAGAACACCAGACATCAGGTCAATATTCAGTGTCCTGCTGATCTTGAGATCCTCTGCGCGCCCGGCGTCATTGCCCAGATTGTCACCAATATGATGATCAACTCATTGATGCACGGCTTTGAGCATATAGAAGAAGGACATATCTCGCTGGCCGTGTCCCGTGATGGCGGTCATATCGTGATGGAATATCAGGATGATGGTAAAGGAATGAGTAAAGAGGCTTTAACTCATTTATTCGACGCCTTCTACTCAACCCGACGAAACCAGGGTGGCAGTGGTCTGGGTACACATATTGTGTTTAACCTGGTTACCCAGACGCTGGACGGTTCAATTGAAGCCTTCAGCGAACCGGAAAAAGGCCTCCGCTACGTTATCCGCTTCCCTGATAAACACGCCTGATCTTTACTAAAAACCATAGCCCGGCGTTGCAGCAAATCGCTGGCATTGGTACGCTTGCCGCCCTTAATAAAAACAATCTGGATCAGGACGTATTTTCTATGTGGTTCAAAAACCTCAAAGCCTATCAGCTTACTCAACCACTTTCTCTGGACGATGATGATCTCAGCCGAATGCTGATGGATAACGCTTTCCGTCCCTGTGGTAAACAGGACACCGCCACTATGGGCTTTGCTTCGCCTTTCTCTCAGGCCGGAAAAGAAGGCGTGATGTTCCACAAAGTGCAGGAACGCTACTGGATCACGGTAAAGAAACAGGAAAAAATTCTCCCCTCTTCAGTGGTCAATGCTGAACTGGCAGACAAGGTCGCACACATTGAAGCGGAAACCGGTTCACCGGTGGGCAAAAAACAACAGCAGGATCTGAAGCAGGAAATCATTTTCCAACTGCTGCCACAGGCATTCGTGCGTAACACGTACACCCATGGCTTCATTTCTATTCCTGAAAAAATGGTCGTAATAGACGCGTCTGCAGACGGTAAAGCTGAAGCCTGGCTCGCTCTGGTCCGTAAAGCCATTTCGTCACTGCCTGTCGTACCACTGGCCCGCCGCAGCCTGCAATCAGAGCTGACCCACTGGCTGACAGATGGCGCGCCGGAAGGTATTGAACTGCTTGAAGAAGCAGAGCTGAAGTCGACAGACGATCTGGAAAGTGTGATCCGTTGTAAAAACCAGCCTCTGGACAGCGAAGAAATCACTATGCACCTGGACAACGGCAAGCTGGTTCAGAAAGTCGGCTTCGCCTGGCAGGAAGTACTCACAGCGACCATCGCGGAAGACGGTTCATTTAAGCGGGTGAAATTTACTGACCGTTTAAAAGAAGAATCTGAAGATATTCCTAAAGATCAGGTTGAAGCCCGTATGGATGCAGAGTTTGCACTGATGTCAGCCGAACTGTGTCAGTTCCTCGATTTCATGCGTACCACGTTGAAGCTTAACGACGAATAACGTTAAGCTTACCCGGCTCAGGCCCGCTTTGATTTAACGCGGGCCTGCAGTTTATCCAGCCCCAGCACGCATAAACCAGCCAGTAATCCCCATACCGGTGCCCCAAGCTGAGCCACAGTGATGCCGGATGCACAACAAAGAAAAGTCAACAAAGCCGCTTTACGGTGAGCCTGATCATCCAGCGCCTTGATCAATGATGCCTGTAATGTGCTGAATAAAGCCAGTCCGGCAAGCAGATGCACAACCACCAGCGGCATCTGGCTGAACAAATACACCACCAGCGAAGCCAGTACACCAAAGAGTATATAACCTGCACCGGCCATGATTCCGGCCTTATAACGTTGCTGGCGGTCTGTTCCCGCGTTCTCCCCCATACAAATCGCCGCAGTAATGGCTGCCAGATTCAGTGCAAAACCCCCGAAAGGTGCAGTGATCAGATTGACCACATACACCCCTGACAGAACCTGTCTCACATCCGGATGGTAGTCATAACTTTTTAAGATAGCGATGCCAGGTAAATTCTGCGATAACAGCGTGATAAGAAATAACGGCACTGCCAGACTCACAGTCGCTGACAGGGTAAATACCGGGGCGACCCAAACAGGCACCGGCCAGGCCCACTCAAACGCCATTGCGGGCTCACCGGCCACCCACATACCAGCAACCAGTGCCACGGCGAGCAATATCAGCATGCTGTAGCGGGTAAACCATACCGTACTCAGCAAATACACACTGATAAAGATAACCACCAGAAGCGGATGCTCCGGCGCGTCAGAAAATATGCCCAGACATACCGGCAGTAGAATGCCCGCCAGCATGGCCGAAGACACCGCAGACGGGATGCGCTCAATTTGCGTAGTAATAAAGCGGCTCCGGGCGGCGATAAGTGCCAGCAATGCCGCGATGACAAAAGCCCCGATGACTTCTGCCAGCGAAAATCCGCCTGCAGCACCAATGAGAAAAGCAGCGCCCGGCGTGGACCATGCCGTAACCACCGGCACCTTATAAAACCAGGAAAAGCCGATACAGGTAATGCCCATACCCAGTCCAAGCATCAGCAACCAACTGACAATCATGCCCGCATCTGCTCCGGAAGCCTGAGCAGCCTTTATTACCAGCACCACTGCACTGCTGTACCCCACAATAACAGCGGTGAGTCCGGCAGTTATATGGCTCAGCTTTGGAAGTGATGATGTGGACACGATATTCTCCGTCAAGTTGAAACGTGCGCTATAACGCACATTAAAGGCAACAGAGTTTATCACTGTGCGCTATAGCGCACAAACGAATTCATCGTTCACCCGAAAACGTCTCTGTCCGGGATAAAAGGAATACCTGTAAACGAAAGAACAGGAATATGAACAGAAAAAGTCAGAAAGGACGTGGATGTTGTCGGGGATGAGCGGAAGATTCAGACCGGCAACAGCGCTGCCGGTCGGGTATTGCGGTTAAGCTCAGGCGAAGACTTGCTTGGCGTTAACACACATTTCTTTATATTCGTCAGTGGTCAGTTCTTTAATGTCTTCAATTACGCCACGCTGAATTGCCAGATTCAGAACGGCATCTTTCTGACCTTCCATTTTACCCGCCAGCGCTGCACCGACACGGACAAAATCCAGATAAGACAGCTTCTCCGGTATGACTGACAGATCCCGCCATTGCTCGGCTACCACGGTGAAATCATCACTGAAATCCCAGGCTCGCATGATGCTGCCGCCAATCCGGCCGGACAACTTATCAATGGCAACATTCAGGAAGGTCGGGTTCGCAAACACCTCTTCGTGGCGTTCAGCTTCTGTGAGAATAGGTAGTACGCCAATGTTGTGAACCAGTGCAGCGAGGGTCATGGTGTCCAGGCTCAGCTCACGGTTCTTTGTGCGGTTGATGTAAAGCTGCAGCGTCGCCATAGAATAGGCCACTACATTAACCGTTGAAGCCCATTCTTTTTTCAGGTGTTTGGCAACCACGTCATTCTTAGACACGAACAACTGTTCCATTGCCAGCGCAGTGGAAATGTTCTTTATCTGGCGCAGGCCGATACGGGTTACCGCCTGACCGATGGATGTGACTTTAACTGTACGACCCAGGTATGCACTGTTGGCAATTTTGATCATCCGCATACTTAAAGAAGGATCTTTGCCGATAACGTCTCCCATGGCATTCAGATTCACGTTCGGATCATCTGCTGCCTTACGGACTTTCAGCGCAATGGCCGGTAAAGTGGGCAGTACCAGTGTATCGTTATTAATCTTTTCAACAAGAATCGTGAGAAGCGCGTTTTGTGTTGACATATACCTACCTTTTTAGTGTCTGTAAGCCACTTGCCTGAAAGCATAGAGTAGCCGAGAGGTATGTGGAAATCCGGCAATCCTTCGCAGTGGAACGACCAGGCCATCATTAAAGCGTGTTAATGAAAATATATCAGCAGAATAAGTAATCTGCATCCTGCAAATGCGATTTTATTGAAACAGGTCATATACAGGCGTTTCTTCTGTCATACGTTTTCTCTCCTAAAGTATTGTGGCATGAACAGGCAGGTAAATCGTTGATATATGTATCAGCGAACTCGTCAGCCAGCAGAAAACTTGCTAGACTCCGGCACACATTCCGGAGGTGCTGTACTCATCAGATAATGAGCAGCCTGATTGGGAATCCGGTGAAAATCCGGAACTGTACCCGCAACTGTAATGCTGCCTGTCAGCAAAGTCAGATACCAAACTCCGGCCTTGCGCCTTTTGACAGACATCAAGGTGCAAATATAACCATTTAAATACTTAACTCGTGCGGGAAAACACGAAGACAGTGACACTGTCTCTGCCACATCTTCTGGCAGGAGACCTTGCCTGTACCGGTTCTGACCGGTGTTTTCTCCTGCGCCCGGATTGACGCGGCAGAACACCATGACCACAACCACGGCTTTAAAAACTGAAGCCATCCGGTTACAAGCCGGTGACAAAGTCATTCTTGATGATATGACCTTATCCTTTTGCGGTGGTCAGTTTCACGGTGTTCTGGGCCCTAACGGGGCGGGTAAAACCAGTTTACTGAAAATCCTCACCGGCCAGCGGCAAAGTGAAGGCAAGGTAATATGGCAGGGCCAGCACCTTAATACCCTTTCTCCTCAGGCACTCGCCAGACAAATCGCCGTGGTCAATCAGGTAAACGATACGGTATTTGCCCTCACCAGTCGTCAGGTGGTTACCATGGGCTTGCTTCCCCATAAAAACCTGCTGTCCCGTTACACCAAAGCAGACATGCAGGTGGTGGACTGCGCGCTGAATGATGTGGGCCTGAGCGACAAACGGGACCAGTTTTTCAGTGAGTTGTCCGGGGGTGAACAACAACGGTGCCTTATCGCCAGAGCTCTTGTACAGGGCGCATCACTACTGGTGCTGGATGAACCGGTTAATCATCTTGACGTGTATTACCAGCACCAGGTTCTGCATTTGCTGCACAGCCTTTGTCAGCAACACGGGAAAACCGTGATTGTCAGTTTGCATGATTTAAATCTGGCTGCCGCCTACTGCGATCACGTTGTTTTACTCAACAACGGTAAAGCCATTGCCACCGGCACACCGGAACAGGTCCTGGAAGCAGAAAGGCTGAGTGCCACATTCAGGATCCCCTGTACCGTCCATAAAGGCCATTCACCCGGCTCTGCCCGTGTAGAGTTCATGCCACAAAATACTGAGCATCAATGGCAACAGCATTCAGGACAATCCCATGAAGTTTAAATGGTTCCTGCTGGTATTACTGGCACTTTCAGCCCCTGTTCTGTCACTGTTTTTTGGTGCAGCATCATTATCCGCAGATACGATTTTTCAGTGCGTATTTGCAAAATGTGCCGATCCGGTTGATCAAGCCATTTTTATGGAAATTCGTGCTCCCCGCGTACTCACCGGCTTTCTTGTGGGTGCAGGTTTGTCTGTAGCCGGCGCAACACTGCAGAATGTCACACGGAACGGCCTGGCCGATCCTTATCTTTTCGGCGTTGTTGCAGGCGCAGGACTTGGCGCAGCCGTTGCCGCCCTGCTGTTTAACAGCCCTGCCGGCAGCGAAGCCGGTTTTCCGGCACAAATGTACAGCATCGCCCTGCCCGCATCTGCGTTAGCCGGAGCGGTATTGGCTGTGCTGCTGGTGCAGGTGTTGTCACACACTACTTTCGGCAGACGCATAGAACACATGTTACTGGCTGGTGTTGCCGTGTCTTTCATGCTCAGTGCACTCAGCCAGTTTTTATTGTTTGTCGGTGACCCTTTCGCTGCCAACCAGGTGGTGTTCTGGCTCATGGGATCGCTGGCGCGGGTGGAAGGCTGGTATGCCTGGGCCATGCTGTTGATTGTGGCAGTAAGTACCGGCGTGTTGTACCTCTACGGACCGCAGATTGATGCGTTACTGCTGGGCGATGAAAGTGCCCGTACGCTGGGCGTAAACGTCACCAGGATGCGCGTTTTATGTTTACTCCTTTGCGCCGCTCTGACAGCGGCCATTGTTTCCTACTGCGGTGGCATTGGTTTTGTGGGACTGATGATCCCGCATATTGTCAGGCACTGGCTGGGCGTCACCAGCCGCATCCTGTTTATTGGTTGCGCGCTGCTCGGCGGATTTTTCATGGTGTGGGTAGATGTATTCGCCCGCACTGCCTTTACCGGAAGGGAAATTCCCATCGGTATTATCACGTCGGCCATCGGCAGTGTTTTCTTTCTGCTGGTCATGCGACAGCGTCAGACCTGAGGACAAGTCATAATTTATGTCGATATTTGAAAGTACATTCTGGTCAGTCCCGCCATTAAACCGCGAACCGGAACCGCTGATCCGCGGGCATATAGATGGCAAAACCAAGCCACCGGGAGCACTGGGCCAACTTGAGTCACTGGCGTTGCAACTGGCGCTGATGCAATGGCAGGGAACGATCCAACCTGTCTACATTACTCAACCGGCCATGCTGGTGTTCGCTGCCGACCACGGTATTGCTGCCCATAATATCAGTATTGCCCCGCAGACTGTGACTCAGCAGATGGTGCTGAATTTCCTCAATGGCGGCGCAGCCATCAATGCCTTTTGTGCCACCAACGGGCTGGCTCTGAAAGTCATAGATTGCGGGATGATTAAAGCCCTCCCGGTATCCCATGAAGATTACATCGTTAAACGGGTTGCTTCCGGTAGTCATGACATCTCCCGTCAACCCGCCATGTCTGACATGGAGGCCGAACTGGCCATCCTGCATGGTGCTGACGTGGCTAAATGCATTACCGGTAAAGGCTGCAATGTGGTGGGCTTTGGCGAAATGGGCATTGGCAACACCAGTGTGGCAGCCGCTCTGATCAGCGCACTCACCGGCGAACCGGTTAGAAATCTGACCGGCAAAGGCACCGGCATTAACGACTCTCAGTTAACAGTGAAACAAAACTTGCTGGAACAGGCAATGGCCAGAACTGAAACTGCCTGCGGGAATTTACCCGTCAGTCCTGAACAGGCACTGGTTCACACCGGCGGCTTTGAAATCGGGCAGATAGCAGGCGCAATGCTGGCAACCGCACAGGCGGGCAAGCTCATTCTGGTCGACGGATTTATTGTCTCGGCTGCGGCGCTGCTGGCGACAAAAATTGCCCCCGAAGTGCGGGATTATATGGTGTTTTGTCACTGCTCAGCGGAACGGGGGCACAAGTTTGTGCTGGAGCAACTGAATGCCACGCCCTTGCTGGATTTAGGCCTGAGGCTGGGCGAAGGCACCGGCGCGGCGTTGTCGTTACCGCTGTTAAAAGCTGCTGCGTCCTTCTATAACGACATGGCCTCTTTTGAAAGTGCGAAAGTGGTGCTGTAAATGAGTCATCGCATTTCCGGGTTTAACCGGCATACTGCCAGTTTTCTGCTGGCGTTAAGTTTTTTCACCCGTATCCCTGTGGGCAAATATGTAGCCTACAGCGACGAAGCCATGCACGATGCCGGTAAATACTTTGCGCTTACCGGCTGGCTAGTCGCCCTTATTCTCTATGCTTTTTACAGTGTGCTGTCGTTAGTCTTCGCCCCTGAAATCAGTGTTTTTCTGATGATTGCACTCAGCCTTATGCTCACCGGCGCCTTCCATGAGGATGGTCTTGCCGATACGGCCGATGCATTCGGCGGCGGCCGGGACAGAGCACACAAACTGACAATCATGAAAGACAGCCTGCTGGGTACTTACGGTGTTTGCGCACTCACCGGCGCACTGGTGGGCAAATGGTTACTGCTGTCGGTACTGGCTGCACAGGATGCGCTGCTCCCGGCATTACTGACCGCCGTTCCGCTTTCAAGGGCATTCGCGTTAAGCCATGTGCAGCATCTTCCCTATGCCACCGGCGATCTCAGCGGTAAAGCCAGCAAGAGCATGCCGTTTGCAGTGCCTTACAATACAGCTTCAATGGCATTTCTGTTTATTACCGGCGGTCTGATGTTGCTGTTTATTCCGTTAGCGCACAGTCTGCTGCTGCTTGCAGCCTGCCTGTTGATGCGCAGCGTGCTGAAAAATCGTATGCAAAAACACATTCAGGGGTTTACCGGTGATACCCTCGGCGCAGCCCAACAATGCCAGGAGTTGCTGATTTATCTGTTCTTCGCAGCCGTAGCCGGAGGTACCCTGTGATCCATTTTATTACCGGCGGCGCCCGTTCCGGCAAATCCCGCTACGCACAGACTCTTACAGAACAAGCCGCTGCACAAAGTGTGCAACAAGTTCACTACATCGCTACAGCGACGCCCCTGGATGAGGAGATGCAGTTACGTATTGCACGCCACCGCCAGGACCGTCCAGCACACTGGCAAACTGTTGAAGCGCCGCTGTTACTGGCAGAGGCGCTGGCTGCACTGCCTGCAGACGATATCGTGCTTACCGACTGCCTGACACTGTGGCTCAATAATCAGTTGTATCATTATCCGGATCAGGATTTTACGGCACTGTTCAGCGCACTTACAGATGTACTCAGTACCCGTACCGGCCCTACCTTCGTGGTGGCGAATGAAGTGGGTCTTGGCGTCATTCCTGCTGATGCTGTCAGCCGCAGATTTGTCGATCTTGCCGGCTGGCTGAATCAGGCGGTGGCTTTAGCGGCTGACAACGTGACTTTTGTGGCTGCCGGTCTGCCCCTGTCACTGAAAAAAGGAACCGGACAGTGATCACCACAATCGACTTAATCAGACACGGCGAAGTAGCAGGGAAACCGGCACTTTACGGCGAAACCGATGTGCCTCTCAGTGACAACGGTTTACAGCAGATGATGTCTCAAGTGCCTCATGTCAGCGGCGCAGAGCGGCTCATTTCCTCTCCTTTGCAGCGCTGCCGCAAAGGTGCAGTGGCATTAAGTGAAGCCCTGACAGCTCCACTGTCTTTGCTGTCCGGCATCGCAGAATGCCGGTTTGGTGATGTGGACGGCCTGCCCTTTGATGACGCAGGAGATAAGTGGCCGGCGATGGAAGCATTCTGGCAACAACCGGTTGCCTGTCCGCTGCCGGGAGGAGAACCCCTTGCAGAATTCCATCAACGTGTGATGGACGCCTGGCATACCCTGCTGCACGATGTAAAAGGGCAACATTGTCTGGTTGTCACCCATGGCGGTGTGATTCGCCAGATCATCGCCCGGTTACTGAATATCGACTGGCAACAGGCCAGCGTATATCAACACCTGACTATCGGCTACGGTAGTCTGACCCGGATAACTATTGGCGATTATGCTGATGCCCTGCCTGCCATTCAGTTCATTGGCGTACCGCCACCGGCTGTAAACGGAGCAGACAGATAAATGGGATATAAAAGTCATACCACGTTAATGGTTCAGGGCACATCTTCCGATGCCGGAAAAAGTATGCTGGTTGCCGCCCTGTGCCGGTGTCTGAAGAACAGACAATACACCGTAGCCCCTTTCAAGCCGCAAAACATGGCCTTAAACAGTGTGGTAACAGCAGAAGGTGGTGAAATTGGCCGTGCGCAGGCAGTGCAGGCACAGGCAGCGGGCATTGCACCGCACACGGATATGAACCCTATTCTGCTGAAGCCATCTTCCGACACAGGCGCACAGGTAATTGTGCATGGTAAAGCCATTGGCAACATGCAGGCTGCGCCCTACCACCAGTACAAAACCATCGCCATGGAAGCCGTCATGGCATCGCACCGCAGACTCACCGCTAAGTATGAACGGGTAATTGTTGAAGGTGCAGGCAGTCCGGCAGAGATTAATCTGCGCGACCGTGACATTGCGAATATGGGCTTTGCCGAAGCTGCGGACTGTCCGGTTATTCTGGTTGCTGATATTGACCGGGGTGGTGTGTTTGCCCAACTGGTGGGCACTCTTGCGCTGCTCTCTGGCAGTGAGCGTGAAAGAATATGCGGCATGGTGATCAACAAATTCCGCGGCGATATCAGTCTGCTGGAATCAGGACTGACATGGCTTGAGAAGAAGACCGGGAAACCGGTTTTAGGGGTACTGCCTTACCTGCACAACCTGCAACTGGCCGCTGAAGATGCCATTCAGGCCTCTCAGTATACAAACCCTGAACAGGCGGTTCTGAACGTGGTTGTGCCGGTTTTCAGCCGCATCAGCAACCATACAGATTTCGATATGTTGCGCACCCATCCGCAAATCAACCTGCAGTTTGTGCCGCAACACAGTCCCTTGCCCCCCGCTGATCTCATCATTTTACCGGGCAGCAAAAATGTTCGCGGCGACCTGGCATTATTACACCAGTGCGGCTGGCACCACGATATTAACCGGCATCTGCGCTACGGGGGAAAAGTACTGGGAATTTGCGGCGGCTATCAAATGCTGGGCACAGACATTCACGACCCGGACGGAATAGAAGATAAAGCCGGCAGCAGTCAGGGACTGGGATATCTGCCCGTCTCCACCCGTCTCGAAAAAGAAAAGCAACTGACCCGTGACGAAGGACAACTCTGTTTGCATCAGGCAGACAGTATTCCTGTCAGCGGCTATCAAATCCATGCAGGAAGAAGCACCGTTTCCCCGGGGCAGTCGCCCTTTGCCATACTAAAAAATGGCGGACAAGATGGCTGTATCAGCAACGATAATCAGGTAGCAGGTACTTACTTACACGGCATTTTTGATTCGCCGGAAGCGTTGCAGCACATTATTGACTGGGCAGGATTAAAAACAGATTTAGCCGTGCCTTACGAGGTTCAACAGGAGCGGGAAATCGCGCGGCTTGCCAGCATGTGTGACGAGTATCTGGACTGGACGAAACTTAACGCAATCCTGAATTTAACGTAATCCATTGTCAGCCGGTAACCACGTATAGTGCGTGGCGATCAGAACATCAGAGTCAGGCACGGCCCTGAAAACGTAAAAGGTACAAAAACATGAGTGAACAGGATAAACATAAAAAGCGCATGCAGGCGCAAAAAGAGAAAGTAGACGAGCGCATTGCACAGGCCACGGAAGAACGGGGCATTTTGATTGTGATCACCGGAAACGGTAAAGGCAAGTCAACGTCGGGTTTCGGCACTGTCACGCGGGCAGCAGGTCACGGTCTGAAAGCTGCCGTGGTGCAGTTTGTCAAAGGCACCTGGCCTTGCGGCGAACGGGATTTGCTGCAACAGGTAGGTGTACCCTTCCACGTGATGGGAACCGGCTTCACCTGGGAAACTCAGGACAAAGACACAGATATTAAAGCCGCCACCAAAGCCTGGGAGCAGGCGAAAGTCTGGCTCAACGATCCGTCCATTGATGTGGTCCTGCTGGATGAAATTACTTACATGCTGACCTACAAGTATCTTGACCTCGATGACGTCATTGATACCCTGAAAAACCGCCCGGTAAACCAGAGCGTGGTCGTGACCGGACGTGCCTGCCACCGCGCAGTTATCGATATCGCAGATACTGTCAGTGAAGTGCAATCCCGCAAACACGCCTTCGACGCCGGCATTAAAGCGCAAAAAGGAATCGACTGGTGATGAGATTGCGCTTTCTGCTGCCTTTTCTCTGTTTATTTCTGTCTGTCGCCGTCCGTGCTGACGATTTACAGAAACAACAACTCAGGTTAATCGTGCTGGCGCCGCATCTGGTTGAGTCAATGTATGAAATCGGTGCCGGCGATCAAATCATTGCCACCACCGACCATTCCGATTACCCGCAGGCTGCCTCATCCATTCCGAGAATTGGCAACTACGCCCGCTTACAGATTGAAAAAATCCTTCAGTTACGACCGGATGTTGTGGTTGCCTGGCGAACCGGTAATCCTGCTGAAGATTTACTGCGATTGGAAAAGTACAATATTAATGTGGTGTATACCCAACCGGGCAAACTGGAAGACGTGGCAGAAGAGATCCGCTTGTTAGGTCAAATCACAGGCCGGGACTCCACCGCCAACCGCATTGCAGATGACTACCTTATGCGTCTTGAAACCTTAAAAAACAGGTATAACTCTGCCATGCCGGTGAGCGTATTTTATGAACTGTGGGCCCGGCCTCTCCGCACGGTTGCCGGCGAAGCCTGGTTGCAGCAACAAATCGCGGTATGTGGCGGAGACAATATTTTTGCAAGTATTGATGACGATTATCCTCAGGTCAGCCTCGAGCAGGTGTTGTCAGCCAGACCACAGATCATTATTCAACCTTCAACCCACGGGCGGGGACAGCCGGACAAAATGGACTGGCAAAAATGGCCCAATATTCCCGCCGTAGAGAATGCATTTATTCTCACTCCGGATGCAGACAAAGTTCACCGCATGACCACCCGCATGCTCGGGGAAGTAGAAAGTATGTGTGAAGGCATAGACAAAGCACGTCGGTTTTACGCCTCTAATGAATGAATGGGTAGTCATCCCGCTGGTGTTGTGGCTGGCCCTGCTCCTTGACAGGTTACTGGGCGAGCCAGCACGCTTTCACCCGCTGGTTGGCTTCGGTACCCTTGCCGGTAAGGTTGAGCATTTTCTTAACCGTGCTCCGGCGTCATCATTCAGTATCGTTACCGGTTCGCTGGCGCTAATGTTGCTTACCGTACCGGCCTTCTGCCTTGTGCTTTACTTACAATGGACATTGAACGGCTGGCTGTACGTTATTTTCAGCGCACTGACGCTTTATTTATGTACCGGCCTGCAAAGTTTGCGTGTTCATGCGCTGCAGATTGCCGGACCGCTGAGCAGGAACGACCTCACCACCGCCAGACACTTTACCGGTTATATGGTGTCCAGAGATACAACCAGCCTGAGCAAAGACGAGATGGCCAGCGCCACGGTTGAATCCGTGCTGGAGAACGGGAATGACGCTGTTATCTCCGGGTTGTTTTATTTCGCAGCCGGAGGACCTGCATTCGCCCTGCTCCACCGGCTGGTGAACACGCTGGATGCCATGTGGGGCTACAAAAATGTCCGTTACTTTTACTTCGGACGGGCTGCTGCGAAAGCTGACGATATGATGGCATTGCCCGGCGCCTGGCTTTCTGCTGCAGGCTACTTAATACAAAAACATCCGCGACAGTTGTTTACCAACCTGGCTAAGAGCCGGAAACAATCATCAACCTATAAAAGTGCTAATGGCGGGCTGGTTATGGCTGGCGGCGCACATGCGCTGGGCGTGACCATCGGAGGCGGAACGCCGGTTTATCACGGTGTATCTGTGCCGGCACCGCAACTGGGCAGCGGCAGCAAACCAGAGCCGGAGCATATCCGGCAAAGTCTCACTCTGGTAAGTAAAGCTGCAGTGTTATTCTGTGTCGTAATATCAGTTTTTTCCGCCATATTCGCTGCCGGAGCACTTTCATTTTGACGTCATCACCTTTAACTCCATCATCTTCTGCGTCACCGCTTGAGCATGGTGGCCGCCTGCATGCAATCGCACAGCAATATAACCGGCCGGTTGCAGACTGGCTGGACGTATCTACCGGCATTGCGCCGGAAAGTTATCCGCTACCGGATTTACCGTCTTCAGCCTGGCACCGTCTGCCCGAAGTTACCCCTTCGTTTCTTAAGGCAGCGTCAGACTATTACGGCTGTGACAGCCTTTTACCGGTTGCCGGGTCACAGAGCGTTATTCAGCACTTACCTGCCATAGTCAGCCGCGCGGGGCGCAAACCATCCCGTGTATGGGTGCCGCATCCGGGCTACAAGGAACATGAAAAAGCCTGGACAGATGCTGGCATACAGGTTTACCGGTACCGGCATCTCCCTCATCTGACCGCACTGAAAAGCGGCGATATTGTTGTAGTGATAAACCCGAACAACCCGACAGGCACCCTTGAAGAGAGGACCACACTCGCTCCCCTTCAGGAACAACTGCATGCGCTCAACGGCCTCCTCATCATTGACGAGGCATTTATGGACTGCACACCGGAACATTCCATGTTGCAGTCTCTGCACGGGGATAACTTACTGGTATTGCGCTCGGCAGGGAAATTCTTCGGCCTTGCCGGCATCCGCGCCGGCTTTTTGTTTGCATCCCGTCAATGGCGGGAACGTTGCTCCGCGGTACTGGGCCCCTGGCAGATTAACGGGCCGGCATTACATGTGCTGGAATCCGCATTTAACGATGTGTCATGGCAATCAGCGCGGCGCCGGCAACTCAACGAGTCTGCATTGTGGATGGGTAACTTACTGACAACGCACTTCGGCGTTAAATGTTCGGGCACACCGCTCTTTTGCACCATGCCACATCCCCGCGCTCCGGACCTGTTTTCAGCATTCTGTGCTGAGGGGGTTTATCCCCGTCTTACCGATGAGAAAGACGCACTGCGGTTTGGTATGGTCACTGTTTCGCAAAGACCCCGCCTGGCACAAGTTGTCGCCAGGGTGGGCGGGATCATAGAAAGGCCGTAAATTTAGTGCCAAACCGCCTGTTCACATTGACTTTAGCCTCTGCTGTTTGTAAGGTTGCGCCCGCTGTTTCAGGTGCTTACCGGTACACACCGATGTGTATTTGGGTAAGGTAAACGGGAAGTGTGGTTCTAATCCACCGCTGCCCCCGCAACGGTACAATGCAGTTAATGCATTCAGCCCGACACCGGCCTGTCAGACAGTTTTTTACGAATGAAGCGGAGGGCTTCATCGGATTGCATTGTTCGTGACTACCTTATGCATTTCATTCCTGCATGTAACACCATGCCGGATGTTCAGGCTAAACTGACTTTACGTTTCCGCACTCCCTTTCCCTCCTTCAATCGTTGACACCAATAAGATTGAGGAACACACATGAAAACCAGCAAACTGGCCCTGGCCGTTGCTATGAGCTGCGCTGCTACATCTGTTATGGCGGCAGACGCAGGCAGTACAGAAGACGCTATTGAACACGTTGTCGTATCAAGCCGTATTGCCACGCCACTGCGGCAACTGGCAACCTCCGTATCTGTTGTTACGCAGGAAGAAATCGAACTTCGCGGTTATGCCAACCTGGCAGAAGTACTGCGCATTCAGCCATCCATTCATGTGACTGACAGCGGCGGTATCGGTTCGACGTCGGCACTGCGGATCCGTGGTGAAGAAGGTTACCGTACGCTTATCCGTATTGACGGCGTGGACATCTCTGATCCAACTGGCACACAGGTTCAACCCCACGTTGGTCAGTTACAGAGCGCCAATGTGTCGCGGGTAGAGATCCTCCGTGGTACACAAGGCCTGGTATACGGCGCAGATGCCGGTGGTGTTATCAACATTCAGACCGGTCGTGTTGAACAGGGTACATTTGGCAGCGTGTCCGCCTCTGCCGGCGCGTATAACACCAATAACATTGCCGGTGAAGTGGGTGCCGGTACAGAACTGGTCGACGGTTATTTGTCAGTGTCCGATTACTCAACAGATGGCTTTAACGCACGTCTTGACGATACCACCCTGCAGGATGATGACGGCTATGAAAATACCACCGTGCACGCCCGCGTGAATGTTCGTCCGGTTGAAGATTTATCTCTGGGTTTTGTTGTCCGTAATAACGACGGTGAAGGTGAGTTTGACCATTGCTACAGCGATGGTTACGTAGACGACTGTCAGAGCAATTTCAAACAGACCAACTTTCGCGTAAATGCAAACTACGAAACAGATTCAGGTAACCAGCAACTGGCGTACTCTAAAAGCCTGGTAGAGCGTGAAAACCTGACTCTCGGCGAGCAAAGCTACTTCACGAAAGGGAATATCGAGCGTGTCGAATATCTGGGTAATACACAGGTAAATGCTCAGAACAACGTAGTTTACGGTATCGACTGGGAGGAAGAGAGCATTACATCTTCCGGAGAAAGCCGCACACAGACCGGTTACTACGCCGAGCTGCAAAGCGAATTTACTGAAAACTTATTCACCACCGCCGGCGTTCGCTACGATGATAACGAAGATTTCGGCGAACATGTCAGCTTCCGTCTGAGTTCTGCATACATCTGGGCACTGGAACAGGGTGATTTGAAATTACGTGGTGCATACGGAACAGGTTTCCGCGCGCCGAGCCTGTACGAAATTCAGTACAACCGTGATTTCGGTTATGCCCCTGCTTCAGACATCGATTTGAAAGAAGAAACCTCAGAAGGTTACGAAATCGGCCTGCAATTTACCCCGGCTGCAGGCACATCTGTTGAAGTGGTTTACTTCGATCAAAAAATCGAAGACGCCATTTCTTTTGATCTCGCCACTTACTCCGGTTATCTGCAGGAATCCGGCACGTCGTATTCTGACGGTGTCGAGCTGATTGGTCAGTGGGCGGTAACAGATGCCTGGTTACTGAAAGCTAACTATACCTATAACGATACCGAAGATGCCACCGGCGCTCAGCGCAGCCGTCGGCCCCGGCAACTGGGTTCATTAGGGGTTATGTATCAGTACGAAGCACTGACCGCAGAAGCTAACGTCCGTCTGGTCGCTGATGCAGTCGACAGTGGTGTAAAGCTGAAAGACTATGCACTGGTAGATGTGAGCGCACGTTACAGTGTTAATGAGCACCTGGACGTATTTGGTCGCATTGAAAACGCGCTGGATGAAGATTATCAGGGCGCATCAGCATTCCGTTCACGTGGACGGGCAGCCCATGTTGGTCTGACTTACGCATTCTGATAGTTGTGCATTAATACAGACAAAAATGGCTGCCCCGGGCAGCCATTTTTTATTGCTGTGATTTTACCGGTTGATTTGGCTCACCGATAATAGCGATAACATCATTATGATAACCGTCTGACGTTTTATATTCCCGGTAGCCTTTTGATACAGCAAAAGCCAGAATATATTCCTCGCCGTTAATCTCATGAATACCTGCACCTTTGTGCCCGTTACCACCTTTACTGATGGTATCCGGCAATGTAATTCTGTCACCGGTTTTCCAGTTTGCATTGTCAGTGGCACTGATCACGTGCCCGTTCCTGTCGGTGTACAGACCAAATATACCGTCATTTTCCCCGCCGGTGACATCCTCCAGCATTTGTTTAAACTCGGGCCCACTGTCGAACACCAGTCCGATCCCACCATTTACCTGACCGTCATTGGCAATCGCAGCGTTGTAAATGTAGGTGTACTTATCTTCATAGTAATGACAGGGCACAAATTCTGATACACAAAATTGCTGTGAACTTTTCAGGTTAAACACCTGTCCGGCCCCTGTATCAGCATGAACCGTGGTCCCTTCCAGCGCTTTCATTGCCGGACGGGAAACGGCAACGATCTTTCCATTCCGGTCATAAATATACAGGCCGGTATAAACAGTATAGAGATCGTTAATATAGCCGAGCACGCCGGCCATTGCTGCAGCATCATCAGGGGAAATCTGCCTCTTGTTGAGTACGCTTTGAAACAAACCGGTAAGTGCCCACCAACGACAGTCGTTCGCCCGCTCATAGAGATTTCTGTCCATGATATCGATGGCAAGAGCAGCCTGAAAAATCAGTCCGTCGTAATGCGTGTTCAGCGCAGTATTCATCAACTGACTTACTGAGTCGGTAAAAATTGTTTGCATTTGTCTGCCAATTTGCCGGATCTCTTCCAGAATAGGAATAAACTCGTCAGCATCACTGCGGGCAGCAGCTATCCGTCCGTTAAGCACAACGAGATCCAGGTCCTCAGTCACAATTTTCGCCTTGTGACGTATGTTACTCAATGCCGGTGAAAAGCCTTGCCAGCGCTGAACATCGTCACTGTTTTCATCACTGTTTTCAGAATGTGCCGACATGCTGGCAAACGGCAGCAATACACATCCTTGCCAGCCAAGCCCGGCATAGCCCTGATAGCCGCGTGTCCGGGCTACGGTACAGTAGTACTCATGCTTACCCAGAGTAATGATCTGATTGCTGCGACTGACATTCAGCGCTGTCCCCCGTGGTAGCACAGTTTCGTCAGCCGACACCAGTGTATTTCCCTGCTTATCGAGCAGTGCCATGATCGCACCGGACCCGTCATCCAGATCGGCAAACAAACTGCGCATCTCACCTTCCAGCTTGAAACTCATACATAAAACGCCGGTAACACGTTGAGTTTCAGGATCTTTCACAGGCGCAAGGAAAAGGGAGGACAAGGGAAAGGCTGGCCTCAGAGGAGAATAGCGACAAATTTCCAGATATTCATGTTCGCCGGTCAGTACTTCTGCAATCACCGGATCATCGCCGGAAATATCTGCGCCTGTATCCATCTGCGCTTTTAACTGTCCGGTCTCATCAAACAACATAATGTCATCATAGACAGAATACTTGGCAGCATATTCAGTCAGGCGTTTTACTATGGCTGACGTATCCGGTACGTGATCTGTGCTGTCACTCAGGAAAGCCAGTATGTCAGCATCAGTTGCCAGAAATCCAACGTCTGCAGTGCGTTCAAACAGATTTCGGACCGGTATATCAATGAGTGTTTGCGCTACAGCCTGATTTTTTACTCCGCATTGCTGCATGTTTTCAGACAGCAGATTTTCTATAAGGATTTCCTGCAGCTCGCTGAATTCGGCTTTTGTTTCCAGCATATTGCTGAGCAAACTCTGGGGTACATTCAGAGAATTGATTTTGCCGACCAGTGCCACCTTATCCCACCAGCTGTTGAGACTGACCAGATTCGATTTATGACCGGATACTGTTGTAAAAATATCGAGGAACTGACTTTTATTATTTTTGAGTAGCGCTTCCACTGTGACACCTTATACTTTAGTATAAATTATTGTTTTTAATCAGAATTTTTAAATTACCCTAGCAGATATTAAAACGCTAGTTTGTATAAATTTTGTTAAATCTGGCTTTTTTTTAAACTTTTTTATGCGTCATGCCGGCGTAAGTTGTTAAAAGGACTTCCCCTTAACAGACGGATATTCAGCGCAAGTGACCGCAGCAGATGTTGAACATGCACAATGTTTTGTGTATCAATCGGTGGGACAAACTTGTTTGGAAAAATAACGATGATAATGAATACCCGTAAAGCCCGTTTGAGTATTGCCGTCGCCGCTGCCGTTTTTGCGCTGTCAGCCTGCTCAAAAGCACCGGAAACGACAACCACCCATACACCTGAAGCGCAATCTGCTTCAGAAAAATCCGGCCAGTTGCTGGTCGACCCTGCCCGTCTATCTATTTACAAGCCTGTCGAATTAACCACTGATCTGTCACGTTTTTCTGATGATCAGAAGGCCATGCTTTCGCTGCTCATCGATGCCTCTGTCATCATGGACAGACTTTTCTGGAAGCAGGCGTTCAGTGGCGATAAAGATACGTTCCTGAAGTCTTTCAGTAACGAAGACGTTGCCCGTTTTGCAGATATTAATTATGGCCCCTGGGATCGCCTGAACGGTGACGCCGCTTTTCTTAAAAACACAGACAGCAAGCCCGCCGGCGCAGAATTCTATCCTCACGACATGACTAAAGAGGAGTTCGCGGCAGCAGACTTTGCGGATAAGGACGGCCTTTATTCGCTGGTAAAACGCAAAGACGACGGCTCTCTTTACAGCGTACCCTACTCAGACGCATACAAACCTGAGCTTACCGAAGCGGCGGCGCTGCTGAGAAAAGCCGCAAAACTGGCCGGCAATGAAGAATTTGCGAATTACCTGAATTTGCGGGCAGACGCCCTGTTAAGCAACGATTATTACGCATCAGATATGGCCTGGATGGACATGAAAACCAATCCTGTTGAACTGGTGATTGGCCCCATTGAAACCTATGAAGATCAGCTTTTCGGTTACCGTGCCGCCTTTGAAGCTTATGTTCTGATTAAAGACCTGGCCTGGAGTGACAAACTGTCTAAATACGCGCAGTTTTTGCCGGAGTTGCAAAAGGGCTTACCGGTACCGGATGCCTACAAAGCAGAAATGCCCGGCTCCGATGCTGATTTAAACGCCTATGATGTCATCTACTACGCAGGCCACTCCAATGCGGGCAGTAAAACTATAGCAATTAACCTGCCTAATGATGAGCGGGTACAGCTGGCGAAAGGAACACGGCGTTTGCAGCTTAAAAACGCCATGCGCGCCAAATTCGACGAGATCCTCATGCCCATTGCAGATGAACTTATCAACCCTGAACAGCGCAATCACATCACCTTCGACGCGTTTTTTGCCAATACCATGTTCCATGAAGTTGCTCATGGTCTGGGTATCAAAAACACGCTGGACGGCAGCAGCACCGTGCGTGCCGCACTGAAAGAACATGCATCAGCCCTTGAAGAAGGGAAAGCTGACATTCTCGGTTTATACATGGTGCAGAGCCTGCTGGAAAAAGGCGAGATCACTGAAGGTGTACTTGAAGATTACTACGTGACTTTCCTTGCCGGGATTTTCCGTTCCGTGCGTTTCGGTGCCAGCTCTGCCCACGGCAAAGCCAATATGATCCGCTTTAACTTCTTTGCTCAACAAGGTGCGTTTACCAAAGATGAAGACGGCTACTACAGCGTAAACATGGAAAAAATGGGCAGCGCGGTAGAAGCACTAAGCCGGTTAATATTAACTTATCAGGGTGACGGCGATTACGACGGTGTCGCAAAACTGGTGGACGAAATGTGGATCATAAAACCTGAATTAGCGTCTGACCTGGCGAAGCTCGAAGCCGCTAATATTCCTGTCGATATTACCTTTAAACAAGGTAAAGACGTTCTGGGATTGTAGAAATTAAAAAGCCCTGCATGTTATTGCAGGGCTCGTCGGGAGGTTACATTCTCTGTGACTTCCTGCTTATTCCAGCGCTGTCTTCAGCTTTTCAGTGTACGGAGGCCAGCCCAGCGGCTTACCTGCCAGTACGTGCAGATGAATGTGATAGACCGTCTGACCACCGAACTCATTGCAGTTCATTACCGTACGATAGCCCTGCTCTGCGAAGCCCTGTTCTGCGGCTACTTTCGCAGCCACATAACTTAAGTGCCCGACCACGGCACGATCCTCTTCTGTAATGTCGTTAATAGTTGCAATGGGCTTTTTCGGGATCACCAGAAAGTGCACCGGCGCCTGCGGATTAATGTCTTTGAATGCCAGCGCCAGATCATCTTCATAAATGATATCAGCGGGAATTTCTTTGTTGATGATTTTCGTAAAAATAGTCTCTGACATTCTAATTCTCCATGCAGGTTAAGCGAACACGAACCAAAGCAACACCGCGCCTAAAATCATGCGGTAGATCACAAACGGCAGCATGCCGATACGGGAAATCCAGCTCAGGAACAGGAAAATACATAAATAGGCACTGATGAACGAGAATGCCGCACCGTACAGTAACGCACTCCAGTCTACTGCTGTTGTCGCCTGAACTAAATCAAAGGTTTTCAACGTACCGGCTCCCAGAATTACCGGAATAGACAGTAAGAAAGAAAACCGCGCACAACTCTCGCGGTCCAGACCCAACATCAATCCGGCCGTCATCGTGATGCCAGAGCGTGATGTGCCCGGGATCAGCGCCATCACCTGAGCGAGACCAATGATGATCGCCTGTTTCATGGTGATATTTTCCAGCGACTGTGTGTGTGTCGCTTTCACGTCGGCATACCACAATAAGAGTCCGAAAATAATGGTTGTGGCCGCTATCACCAGCGCAGTTCTGGCATTCATTTCAATCCAGTCATCCAGTGCCAGGCCCACAAGCACAGCAGGAATAGTCGCCAGAATGACATACCAGGCAAGCTTGCTGTCGGTATTCTGATTCTTTGTAAATCCTCTGGTCAGCCAGGCCACTGTCATTTGCGCGATTTCCTGACGGAAATACAGCATAACGGCCAGCAAGCTGCCTACGTGAACAGCCACATCAAAGGCCAGCCCCTGACTATCCCAGCCAAGCAGTTCCGCCGGCAACAACAAATGTCCCGAACTGCTGATTGGCAAAAATTCAGTTATACCCTGGATCAGGGCAAGAATAATAATTTCAAAAAGCGTCATCCCTAAGAATCACTCCATGTAAAATCGATTGGCCATAGCCGTTGGGAAGTTTGATCGTATTCCTGCCACAACTGCCGGTAGGTTTTTCCTGTTACGGGGTGCACGTGGTCAGGCAACAGTTCTGCAAGGGGTTGCAGTACAAATGCATTGTGCAAAATTTCTGCCCTCGGCAACGCAACAGGGTGCGTTGTCACTACGTTGTCGTAGGTTAATAGATCTAAATCCAGAGTGCGAGCACAATACTTTTTTTCACTGTGAGTCCGGCCATTTTCACGCTCAATCGCTTTCAGCGTAGCATTCACATCACCGGGACTTAAAGTCGTTTCAGCACTGATCACACAGTTATAAAACGGTGAACCATCAAAGCCAACCGCTTCACTTTCAAACATTCTTGAACACGTTACCGCAGAAAAGTGACGTTTTAAATAAACGTACCCTTGTCTGGCGTACCAGGTACGCTGAACATTTGTGCCCAGGCTGATGGTAATAAGGTGCATCAGTCACCACGACTCTGTTCAAAGACCACTGTCACTGTATTCACATCCGGCAGAATATCCGGCTTGGTGATCGCCAGCTTAATGTGCCCGACAGGAAAGCTCTTAAAGACAGCGTTCATCACGTGGCCGCCCAGGGCTTCAAGCAACTCAAAGGTCTGATCGGCGGCGGCATCCTGAACGGCTTTTGCCAGCAAAGCATAATCAATAGTGTCTTTTACATCATCGCTTTGCATTGCCGCAGACAGATCGGCCTGTACGGTCACGTCAAAAAGCAGTGTGGTTTTGCGGGTCCGCTCCCAGTCATATACCCCGATCAGGGTATCAACTTTCAGACCGGACAGAATAATGTGTTGCGTTTGTGGCATAGGTTACAGCGCCTGCGGCTCGCCTTACAGTGGTGGCCGCCACTTTACCACAACTGCCCCTGTGGTCACTAAACCTTGCTGGTATTTTACCTGCGATTCCTGTTAGTCTGCGTGCATGTACCGTATTGATAGTGTCTGCAAGAAATGATCGCCCTGGTAATTCTTATGGTCTGTATCGCTTACCTGATGGGTTCGCTTTCCAGCGCCGTTGTTGTTTGCCGGTTATACCAGCTTCCTGATCCCCGCGCCGCCGGTTCAAATAACCCCGGGGCAACCAATGTATTCAGACTGGGCGGCCGCGTTCCGGCTGCTCTGGTATTGTTCATGGACGTGTTTAAAGGCACGGTACCGGTGTATTGCAGCTACTGGATGGGCATCGAACCTGTTGCCCTGGGTTTTATTGGCGTTGCGGCCTGTCTGGGACACATTTTTCCGCTGTACTTCGGCTTCAAAGGCGGCAAAGCCGTGGCTACCGCTTTCGGTGTTCTGTTGCCACTGGGCCCTGAACTGGCAGGTCTGCTGATCCTGACCTGGTTGCTGGTCATGTTTGTCTGGGGCTATGCCTCTCTGGCGGCCATTATTGCGGTAAGTCTGGCACCGTTATTTACCTGGTTTATCAAGCCTATGTATACCGTTCCGGTGATCATGTTGTCGGTACTCATTATCTTTCGGCACAAAGACAATATTCAACGCCTGCTCAAAGGTGAAGAAAGTAAAGTGTGGGATAAAGTACGTTTAAAATAAAACCGCACACTGCCAAAATAACGGATGTGACCGGTTTACCGGCAGACTCTTCATTTCTTTCTGTAATCTGAGAAATCATCATGCATTTTCAGGCGCAAACCCGCTTGCAGTTCATCATTTTCATGCTGGTCTGTGCCGCGTTTACCAACATCTATATTACTCAACCGGTACTTCCGGTACTCCGTCAGGACTTTAATACTGACCTGGTCATGGTGTCTTTCACAGTATCGGCAGTGGTGTTGGGCATAGCGCTGGCAAACCTGCCTTTCGGATTAATATCAGATAAATTTCCGGTTCGACCCGTCATCGCAACAGGCGGAACCGCCATTGTTCTGTGCGGACTGATTTGTGCGGCCACAGACAACCTGAATGTACTGATTGCCGCAAGATTCGTACAGGGTATCTTCGTTCCGTCACTGACAACCTGTATCGTTGCCTGGCTTTCCCGCTCACTGCCCCCTGAAAAATTGAATGTTGTGATGGGCGCTTATGTGTCAGCCACCGTTGCCGGTGGTCTTGGCGGCCGGTTACTGGGTGGCTGGGCATTTTCTCCGGAGCACTGGCGCTATGCATTTGTTGCAACCAGTCTGTTCACGCTCATTGCCTTTTCGCTGGCTCTGTACGGTCTTCCCCGTGATAAGCGCGAAAAGTCTGATCCGAAAGCGCCTGCAGTCCGTTACATTCAACTTGTCAGGCAGTGGCCGCTTTTACGACTGTACCTGTGTGCGCTGAGCGGATTCGGCATCTTCTCATCAGTATTTAATTTTCTGCCTTTTCACCTTACTCAAGCCCCTTTTGCATTCACCACTGAAGACACTACTCTGCTTTACCTGGTGTATCTTACCGGCGTGATGATTGGTCCGGTGACAGGCAAGCTCAGTAACCGTATCGGCAGCGGCAACACCTTACTGACAGGTGCTGCTGTACTGTGTATTTCCCTGTTTATGTTGTTGCTTCCCTCGGTGCCGGCAGTCACTGCCGGGCTGATTTTACTGTGCGCAGGTTTTTTCACCATTCATGCCGCTGCTGTGGGTGCACTGAACGGTAAACTTACCGGCGGACAGGGCCGTGCTAATGCTCTGTACACACTGTTTTACTATGTGGGTGGCTGGGCCGGTATTACCCTATCCAGCCTTTTATACAAGCATTTCGGATGGAATACGCTGGTAGGTGTACTGCTGGTTCTTCTGATCATTCCGGTAACCGCAGGGTGCTTTGAGCGACGCTTCAGCCCCCGCGGTACGGGTCAGATTACTGCTCAGCCAGACCAAGATTAAAGGTGTTGCTGCCGCTGTCTGTTTCAGGCACAAATTCCAGCTTCATCAGCTTTGCCAGACCAGGATAAATTTCCAGGTTTTTCATCGGCGGTATGGTCGCCCCCTGTCTGAAATCAGGGCCTGCAGCAATAAAGGTGGCAGCCATGTCGTCCAGTGTAGCGTCAAAACCGTGGGCGCCTTTACCGTCGTGGGTGCTGTCGCTGACAAAGTAACCCGGGGGCCGGATTTCCAGCATAATATCGCCGGTACGCTGATCCCTTTCCATATGCACGCTGGCTCTGCGGGAATCTGACATCACCGAATAACGCCCTTTAGCGGCATCTTCTAAAGACGCCTTCAGCACACTGATTTCCTGCTCCGTTGTGCCTTCTTTGCCATAGATAAGTACTTGTGAACCGCGGGTCTCAACGGCAAACTTGTCGCTGATCCCAAGCTCAGCCTCCACCACCTTGCTTTCCTGGCGGATAGCCGTCATACCGTGATCAGACACCAGCACCAGGTTAACCGGGATATCCAGCTGTTTGATTCTGCCATAAAGCTGGCCAATCAGACCGTCTATGAGCTGAACAGCGTCATAGGTTTCTTTAGCATCCGGCCCGAAATCGTGCCCCTGCGTATCCACCAGTGAAAAGTAGCCCGCAATGAAATGCGGACGCGATACTTCAGGTAAAGACAACCATTCGGTTATCTGATCAATTCTTCCCTGATAATCCGCATATTTAGAGTAGTGATAGTGATAAGACGGCAGATTGCCGTTAATTCTGGCATCAGATTCCGGCCAGAAATACGTAGCCGCCTTCAAACCGTTAAATTCCACCAGATTCCAGAAAGGCATACCA
Source organism: Alteromonas sp. (assembly GCF_984505615.1). Taxonomy (NCBI): domain Bacteria; kingdom Pseudomonadati; phylum Pseudomonadota; class Gammaproteobacteria; order Alteromonadales; family Alteromonadaceae; genus Alteromonas; species Alteromonas sp. The sequence goes on from NZ_CFHOXV010000007.1 coordinate 131,413, forward strand.
GATAGCCAGGTCGAATCGCCGTACCCTTTTCCCATGGAATACCGGGCATAACTGTCTTTTACAGGGCGGGATTTGTCGTAAAAAGCGTTATTTACGATACCGTGGTGAACGGGCAATAAACCGGTGATTATAGAAATATGATTGGGAAATGTGCTGGACGGGTATACCGGAATCATCTTCTCAGCCTGCACCCCGTCCTTCGCAATTTGTGCAATATTGGCCGCGTTGTGTTTTTCCACATAATCGTGGCGAAAACCATCTATGGATATCATCACCACATAAGGCGTGTCATCCTTCGCCTGCACGCCGGTTGTCAGTACAGCCAGCAAAAGTGTTGCCCACAGTCCTTTTCGTTTCATTGTTTTTTCCGTCTTTTAATACTTGGCACAGTATAAAAGTGGACTGTGACAACAACAATTCACTGACCGCAAAGTTCGCGACTTACACCGCGGGCAAAGAATCCAGTGGCCAGCGGGGTTTGGCGGCGGCGGATAAATCACAGAATTGTCCGGCCTTTAAGCGCTGCATGCCGGCATAGGCAATCATGGCGCCGTTATCGGTGCAAAAAGCGAGACCCGGATAAAACACCTCGCCACGGAGTTCTTTCATCAGCGATTCCATGGACTCACGCAAATACGTATTGGCACTGACACCGCCGGCAATGACCAGCCGCTTCAAACCGGTTTGTTTCAGCGCACGCTTGCACTTAATGATAAGGGTATCAACGACAGCTTCCTGAAAGGCGAACGCAATATTCGCTTTGGTTTGTTCAGAGTCGTCGGCATCGCGGATGGTGTTAGCGGCAAAGGTTTTTAATCCGCTGAAGCTGAAATCCAGGCCGGGGCGATCTGTCATCGGACGGGGAAATTTATAGTGTCCACCCTCACCTTTTTCTGCCAGCTTTGCCAGCAGCGGACCGCCAGGGTAATCCAGACCCAGTAACTTGGCGGTTTTATCAAAGGCTTCACCTGCAGCATCGTCAATGGACTCACCCAGCACTTCATACTGACCAATTCCCTGCACATTCACCAGCATCGAGTGACCACCGGATACCAACAGCGCCACGAAAGGAAACGCGGGAGCATTTTCTTCCAGCATAGGAGCCAGCAAGTGCCCTTCCATGTGGTGCACACCCACGGCCGGTATATTCCATGCGTAAGACAGTGCGCGACCTACGGATGAGCCTACTAATAATGCACCAACAAGGCCCGGTCCCTGAGTAAATGCGATGCCGTCCAGGTCTTCACCTTCAGTAGCCGCGTCTTTCAATGCTTTGCGGATCAGTGGTATGATCTTACGCACATGATCGCGGGATGCCAGTTCGGGAACCACACCACCATAGTCGGCGTGCAGTTTAACCTGGCTGTATAATTCGTGGGACAACAATCCTTTTTCGTCATCGTAAACCGCGATGCCCGTTTCGTCGCAGGATGTTTCGATACCCAGAATACGCATTGATAAACCTCTTTATGGTGGTGCAGGGCGGGCAAGTTTACCGTTATTCGTTCACCCTGAAAATGGTAAATGCGAGGATCGCGAATCAGATTCAGCTAAAAATCTGCGATCGCTGGTTAATTTATTAACACTACCGGCTTTACTTTCCCTTCAGAAAAGAATAGAATTTCGCACCATTTTTAACCCGGGTGTCGATTTATCGCACACTTTCACGCCCGGCTACAGTCTTGAAAATTTTGAGGTGAGAATTTAATGCCTATCGTTAAAGTTAGAGAAAACGAGCCGTTTGATGTCGCTCTTCGTCGTTTTAAACGCTCTTGTGAAAAAGCAGGTGTTTTGTCAGAAGTTCGTCGTCGTGAGTTCTTCGAAAAGCCTACTTGGGAACGTAAGCGTAAAAAAGCGGCTGCTAAAAAGCGTCATCTGAAAAAGCTGGCTCGCGAAAACGCACGTCGCGTAAAACTCTACTAAGATAGTGTTGGCTTAACAAAGGTGCCTTAAGGCACCTTTGCTGTCTCAGGACCACTGAAAAAGTGATTCCCGTCCTGCCCGCCCTGTCCTTCTGATAAGCCCGACATCAGGAAAGAAAATTACTATGGCTTTAATTGACGATTTAAAAAACGCACAAAAAGATGCCATGCGCGCCAAAGAGAAATTGAAACTTGGCACAATTCGTATGGCACTGGCCGCCATCAAGCAAAAAGAAATTGATGAGCAAATCACTGTAGACGATACCGCCATTCTGGCAATCTTAACCAAGATGGTTAAGCAGCGTGCTGACGCGGCCGCCCAGTATGATCAGGCAAATCGTGATGATCTGGCCAGCACAGAACGTGCGGAAATCGTTATTTTAGAATCTTTCCTGCCACAACCGCTTACTGATGAAGAAGTGGCTGCTCTGATTGACGAAGCTATGGCTGCAACCGGTGCCACCGGCATGCAGGACATGGGTAAAGTCATGGGTGCATTGAAGCCAAAAGTTCAGGGCCGCACAGACATGGGCGCACTGAGTGGAAAAATCAAAGCGCGTCTGAACGCGTAACACCTTGAGTCAGTTCAGATAGCCGTTTAAAAAGATCAGGCGCAATACGAAAAGGTTGCGCCTTCTTCTCTCCCTGATAAAGTAACCCACGTTTGCTGACCCTTCTGACATCGCGCTCAGGCACTGATCAGCTGTTACTGTTTCTGTTATATACCCGTAGGTTACATATACTGCATGTCCGGAAGAATTCCCCGCGATTTTATTGATGATCTGTTAGCCCGTACCGATGTTGTCGACATTGTGGACAGCCGTGTGAAACTGAAAAAAGCGGGTAAGAATTATCAGGCCTGTTGTCCGTTTCATAACGAAAAAACCCCGTCTTTTACCGTCAGTCAGGACAAGCAGTTCTATCACTGTTTTGGCTGTGGCGCTCACGGCAATGCAATCTCCTTTATCATGGAATTTGACCGGCTGGAGTTTGTAGAGGCGATTGAAGAGCTGGCACGGCTACACGGGTTAGAGATCCCGCGGGAACAGAGCAGCCGGCCTGCAATGACAGAAGAGAAGCGTCAGCAGCAACAGGATGACTATGCACTGATGGAATCTGTCACCCGCTATTTTCAGCAGCAGTTAAGACAGCATGCCAACAGCCCCAAAGCAATTGACTACCTGAAAGGTCGCGGCTTATCCGGTGATATTGTGAAGCATTGGGAAATCGGCTACGCCCCGTCAGAATGGGATGGCGTACTGAAAACCTTCGGCACAGATCCCCAACGGGTTCAGCAGTTGCTGGATCTGAAACTGGTAAACAAAAATGATCGCGGCAAGACTTATGATTTCTTCCGTGACCGGATCATGTTTCCTATCCGCGATCGCCGTGGCAGAGTGATCGGCTTTGGCGGCCGGGTGCTGGATGACGGCGGCCCGAAGTACCTTAACTCTCCGGAAACACGGATTTTCCACAAAGGCTACGAACTGTTTGGCTTTTATCAGGCGAAACAAAGCCAGCGCCATCTCGATAAAGTGGTGATAGTGGAAGGCTACATGGATGTGGTAGCGCTGAGCCAGTTCGATATCCATATTGCCACGGCAGCACTGGGCACGGCGACAACGCCGGAGCATCTCAGTATGCTGATGCGCACCACTTCCCACATTGTGTGCTGTTACGACGGTGACCGTGCCGGGCGAGAAGCTGCCTGGCGGGCACTTGAAAATGCATTACCCGCATTAAAAGATGGTGTGAAACTGACATTCCTTTTTCTTCCCGACGGTGAAGATCCGGATACCATGGTTCGCCAGACGGGCAAAGACACCTTTATGGCATTACTCGATGATGCCATGCCCTTGTCGCGGTTCTTCTTTGAGTCACTGCTGAAACAACATGAAGTCGGCACGCCGGAAGGTAAAGTGGCGTTGAAAGCCGCTGCGCAGCCTTTGATAGACCAGGTACTGGGTGACAGTCAGAAAGCCATGTTGCAGGAAGAGCTGGCGAAACATGTGGGTGAATATGACCGCTTTCGTTTGCAGCAGGATATGCAACAGGCAAAACAAAAGTCGTCAAAACCAAAGGATTCCCACTACACCCAACAAAAGACCCAGATATCGCCGGTCCGCACAATGGTGCGGTTACTGCTGGATAACCCGGCATTGGCTGCCAGACACACCCACTGCTCGCCGCAGGTACTGGCACAAAGTGGTGTTGCCGGTATCCACGTACTCATCGACATCCACGGGTATTGTTTAAATAATCCACAATCCACCACCGCCCAGGTCCTTGAAAACTTCCGTGACCATCCCCATTCTTCTGTCATCGCGAAGTTACTGTTACAGGAACACCTGATTAAGGAAGATGACGCAGATACCGTGTATTGCGACAGTTTTGCAAAGCTGCTCGACTGGCATTTCGACAGCAGAATTGAGACGCTGATTTCACGCTCGCGTATGCAGCCGCTTTCTCAGGAAGAGAAAACAGAATTGACCTTATTGATGAAAGAACGTCAGAAGTCGTAGCTCACGAGGCCGCCGGATAAAGTTCTGGCGAAAAATCACGCTGAACGTCTGGTCAAAAATGGTGTCTTTCTGTTATACTGACTAATTCGCTGCAAGCAGATTTTATAGAAAACATCGGGCTTACCTTGATGCAATCTTGAGACGTATAAGATGCATAATTCAGGCCGAAATTACAATAGCCGATGTTCTGACAGGTGCGGTAACAAACGATAGCAAGCATGGACAAGACGGGATTTTTCCGGCTCTTGAACGTGCTTTTTTGCTTATTAATTCAATGTGAGAAGTGTAGGTTATATGGCTCAAAGCAAGCAGTCTCAGATTAAACTCCTGATTGCAAAAGGTAAAGAACAAGGTTACTTAACTTTTGCAGAAGTAAACGACCACCTGCCACAAGATATCGTCGATTCAGATCAGATCGAAGACATCATTAGTATGATCAATGATATGGGTATTCAGGTTTCAGAGTCCGCACCGGATTCCGATGAATTACTCATGCAAGAAACCACCGCCGATGAAGATGCCGCTGAAGCTGCAGCTCAGGCGCTGGCAACCGTAGAAAGTGAAATTGGCCGTACAACTGACCCTGTCCGCATGTACATGCGTGAAATGGGTACCGTTGAACTGTTGACCCGTGAAGGCGAAATCGAAATCGCCAAGCGTATCGAAGACGGTATCAACCAGGTTCAGTGTTCTGTTGCTGAATACCCTGAAGCCATCACTTACCTGTTGGAACAGTGGGATTTATTTGAAGCGGAAGAAATTCGTCTTGGCGATATTATTTCCGGTTTCGTTGATCCTAACGAAGAGCAGGATCTCGCACCTACCGCTACCCACATCGGTTCTGAATTGTCAGCTGAAGAGTTAGACGACGAAGATGATGACGATGATGACGACGACGATGATGATAATAGCGATGAGGACGATAGCGGCGTTGATCCGGAAGTTGCCCGTGAAAAGTTCGGTAAGCTTCGTGAACAATACCTGAAGACCCGTGCTGTAATTGAAAAGCATGGCCGTTCAGACAAGAAATCCCGCGAAGAAATTGGCGTACTCAGCGAAGTCTTCAAAGAATTCCGCTTAGTACCTAAGCAGTTTGACCGCATGGTTAAAAACATGCGCGACATGATGGACAAAGTACGCATCCAGGAACGCCTGGTCATGAAGTACTGCGTTGTAAACGCAAAGATGCCTAAGAAAGATTTCATTAAGGCATTTGCTGGCAACGAAACCACTACAGACTGGTTAGAAGCCACGTTATCTTCAGGCGCGCCTTACACCGGCATGCTGCAAAACTACAAAGAAGATATCGAGCGTTCTGTCTCCAAGATGAACAGCGTAGAACAGGAAACTGGTCTGGTTATCGCTGACATTAAAGACATTAACCGTCGCATGTCTATCGGTGAAGCGAAAGCCCGCCGAGCGAAGAAAGAAATGGTTGAGGCGAACTTACGTCTGGTTATTTCAATCGCGAAAAAATACACCAACCGTGGCCTTCAATTCCTGGATCTGATTCAGGAAGGTAACATCGGCCTGATGAAAGCGGTTGATAAGTTCGAATACCGTCGTGGTTATAAGTTCTCAACCTATGCAACATGGTGGATCCGTCAGGCAATCACCCGTTCAATCGCTGACCAGGCACGGACTATCCGTATTCCGGTTCACATGATTGAAACCATTAACAAACTGAACCGTATCTCCCGTCAGATGCTGCAGGAAATGGGTCGTGAGCCAACGCCGGAAGAATTGTCAGAACGTATGGCAATGCCGGAAGACAAAATCCGTAAAGTGCTTAAGATTGCGAAAGAGCCAATCTCCATGGAAACCCCCATCGGTGATGATGAAGATTCGCATCTGGGTGACTTTATCGAGGACAGCACCATTATTCAGCCCCTCGATTCAGCTACCGGCGGCAGCCTGAAAGACGCGACCCAGGAAGTTCTGGCCGGTCTGACAGCCCGTGAAGCAAAAGTGCTGCGTATGCGTTTCGGTATCGACATGAACACTGACCACACGCTGGAAGAAGTTGGTAAGCAGTTCGACGTTACCCGTGAGCGTATCCGTCAGATTGAAGCGAAAGCATTGCGTAAACTTCGCCACCCAAGCCGTTCAGAGCAGCTGCGCAGCTTCCTGGACGAGTAAGACTTGCTGATAAGTTATCGTTAAAAACAGCCACCTTCGGGTGGCTGTTTTGTTTCCGGCTTACTATACCCGGGTATGAAAGAACGTTAGCAAGTTCCCGCCCGCTTCCTTGTCAGTTTTGTATACTTGTTCCATATTTAATCAATTGCATTACTGAATAAGGAAGTGTCCGTGAACAAATTTTTATCGGCCTGTCTGGTCCTTGCAGGTTTATCTCTGGGTGGTTGTGCCACCTGGAATCCGCCCTCGCCTATGCTGGAAACAGAGGTATTTAAAAAGCTCGTCAGTATAAAGCCTGTGGAGCCGCAGGAAAAAATTTACCGGCAGTACGTGAGTGACGGTATTTATCTTCAATTCGAGCGCATGGACGAAAATAATATTATTTACGGCTGGTATACCTGTACCAACTGTAACTGGACCCGTTCTAAATTTCTCGCGCTGTATGACGGCAGCTACCTGTATATGACATACGGGCATCATGAGGAGTTTTTCCTCGAATCTCCCAAAGATGTCCGCCATCATCCGGAAAATTCACACTGGTCATGGAGTGTGATTGAGAAGTATCAGCTTGAAGGCCGGAACCTGATAAAACTGGGTCAAATTCGTAAATGTGCGTCTGACAGCCCTCAGATCAAAGAGTGGTCTAACGTGCCATGGGCCTACGATGGTGAAACAGATTGTCAGTTTGAAGCGAACGGCAGATACAGCAAAATTTTTGTCGCAACTATCGATGAAACCTTAACGGGTAAACGCAGTTCTATCGTCGGTGAGGCAGCTGACACGATTTCAACCGAAGTTCGTGCCAAACTCGCTACACTTAAAGAGCTTTTCGATGAAGGGCTTATCAGTGACGCGGATTACGAAGAGAAACGTAAGGCACTTTTAGACCAGCTTTGAGTCATCCCTTATACTAGCCTGCCGCACAATAGCACTTCCTTGCTGTTGCGCGGCCTCCCCTCCTGAGTTTTTTTGTCTTGGTGACCTTGTCATCCCGCTGCGAATTTAATTAAATGGTTTTTCAGGCCTTTGCTGAACCAGGGAAAGTGATATGCGTTTACGCCATATTGAAGTATTTCATGCCATTTACACCACCGGCTCCATTACCGGTGCTGCTAATTTACTGTATGTGTCTCAGCCATCGGTGTCTAAAGTGCTGGCTCATGCTGAGCAACAGCTTGGCTTCGACCTTTTTCACCGCAACAAAGGCAAGTTAACGCCCACAGCGGAAGCAGAAATGATGTTTCCGGAAATCAGCAAAATTTATAAGCAACTGAATACGGTTAAGCAGCTTGCCAATAATATTCAACGGGGACGCAGTGGCATCATCAATATTGCTGTTACTCCTGCGCTGGGTTTCAACGTACTTCCCCAAACCATGGCAATGTTCCGCCGGCAACATCCGGATGTAGCCCTGAATATTAAAACCGTTCATAACCAGGAAGCGCTGCAAACCCTGCTGGCGCACAAATGCGATGCCGCCGTACTGTTTTCATCTCCCGAATTGCCCGGTGTGGCAGAACGTCCGTTATGCGAACAGGAAATGGTAGTGATGTATCCCAGACAAGCTTTCAGGGAAGCGCCGGAAACACTGACCATCAGTGATTTACAAAACCTGGATATTATCGGGATCTGGGAAAGCGGACCTTTAGGAGAAATGGCCTGGCGTCACATTGAACAGTCCGGCCTGGATATTAAAACACAAATCCAGGTGGATACCTATTACATCGCCGCGCGACTGGTTGATGCCGGTCTCGGATGCTGTATTGTTGACAGACTGACCGCTGAGGGTAATCAGACAGAAAAAACCGGTATCGCCCGGTTCGCCCCTTCACTGACGTTCACCGTAAAAGCGCTTTCTCTGGACAGCCGTCCGGTATCCAAACTGTGTGAAAGTTTTCTCGACACACTGTCCGACACTATCGGGCGGATAACCTGACGTTATACCCTTACCAAAAGTTACTACTTATCACCGGCTCTCCGGCCTTTTACACTGCCTGAAATAACACACTGACCTTACAGTGATTTTTTCTCAGAATTTTCAGGATGCACTATGGTACTTACTCCTCCTTATTTGCTTTTCATTGGCAACGCCACCGATCCGCTCAGCATAAAAATGGCAAAAAGCGTGGCTGACTGGAACCCGGATGCCTGCATCGGTGAATACCGTTTGCCGGGTTGCGAGGTCACCACCGGCTGCCCGTCAATGACTATCGATGAGGCGGTCGATGCCGGCGCCAACACTTTCGTGCTGGGCTTTGCAAACAGCGGCGGTTTTATTGATGAAGCGTGGGTTCCTACAATCGTAGAAGCCATTGAAGCCGGCATGCATGTTGTCAGCGGCCTGCACGATAAACTCACCAGCATCCCAGCCGTGGTGGAAGCCGCGCAGCGTTGTGACCGCCAGCTCATTGATATCCGTCATCCCACAGCCCGCTTCAAAACAGGAAAAGGCATCAAACGTACAGGCAAGCGTCTGCTGACAGTTGGCACCGACTGCTCTGTGGGCAAAATGTATACTTCACTGTGTCTGACCAGAGCGCTGGAAGAAGCCGGTCAGAAAGCGACTTTCCGTGCTACCGGGCAAAGCGGCATTCTGGTTGCCGGAGAAGGCGTCGCTATCGACTGTGTGGTAGCAGACTTCATATCCGGTGCAGTGGAGACACTCAGCCCTGACAACGACGAAGACCACTGGGATATTATCGAGGGACAAGGTTCCCTGTCCCATCCGGCCTTTGCCGGTGTCAGTTTAGGGTTGCTGCACGGCTCCCAACCTGATGCACTGGTGATCTGCCATGCGCTGAACCGGTCACACATGCGGGGGTTACCTCACTATCCCCAACCAACACTGGAAGCTGTCATCGAAATGACTGTAAATGCTGCCAGATTAACGAATCCGGACGTAAAAGTTGTTGGCATTGCAGTGAACACATCCAGTGTCAGTGAAGCTGAAGCAAAAGCGTATTGTGAAGAAACGGCTTCAAAGCTCGGCTTACCGTGTACCGACCCGGTACGTTTTGGTGTCAGTGAAATTATCGGGAACCTCTGATGGCATTAACAATTACAATTAAACACGAACGTTTTCCGCTGGCGCAGGTGTTTCGCATTTCCCGGGGAGCCAAAACAGCAGCCGATGTGATACACGTGTCAGTGAGTGACGGCATGCATACCGGATATGGCGAGTCTGTGCCCTATGGCAGATACGGCGAGTCCATCGAATCGGTCACAGCCCAGTTAGAAAAGGTCAGGGCCAGCATTGTCAGCCTTGAAGATCATGCAGCACTACCGGAATTGCTGCCAGCCGGATCTGCCCGCAATGCGCTGGATTGTGCCCTGTGGGACTTAACCGCCAAAGTAACCGGCAAACCGGTGTCTGAACTGCTTGATTTACCCGTTACGCCACATTGCTTTACCGCACAAACTATCAGTGTGGATACTGTCGAAAATATGCAGGCGTCTGCGCGTAAACTCAAAGGCGCGCCAATAATCAAAGTGAAGCTGGACCCCGATGCCGTTGTTGACAAGATCCGCGCTATTCACGAAGTCACGCCGGAAAGCCGGCTGATTGTAGATGCTAACGAAGGCTGGACCATCGAAGACTTGAAAGCCGTGGCTGAGCCGCTGAAAGCCTGCAATGTTGTACTCATTGAGCAACCCGTACCGGCAGCGAACGATGAAGTGCTTGAGCATTATGAATGCCCAATTCCACTTTGCGCCGACGAGTCCTGCCATACGTCAGCCGGGCTGGACGTATTGCGTAAACGCTATCAGAGCATCAACATCAAGTTAGATAAAACCGGCGGTCTCACCGAAGCTGCCGCTCTGTACAAAGCCGCAAGAGCAATGGATTTCTCAGTCATGGTAGGCTGTATGGTTGGCACGTCGCTGGCAATGGCGCCGGCTTACTTGCTGTGTGACGGCGCTGACTTTGTGGATTTGGATGGCCCTATCCTCATTGCGCAGGACAGAGAAAACGGCTTCTGTTTCGACAACGGCAAAATGTGGCAACCCGATACGTTTTTGTGGGGTATGTCAAAATAGTAAATTAAGACGCCCTTTTCTTAACAGGGCGTCTTTTATATCGGGAATGACTCCAATTCGACTGTTCTGAGCTTTTTAAAGCAGGCTGGTTAAAGGAATTGCCTCTGCCATCGCTTCATTACCTCTATCTCCGGGGTGAAGGTGATCGCCGGAATCATACCCGGTTGCCATCCTTTTTGGATCATCCGGCGATTGAAGCACTTTATCAAAATCGATGATGCTATCGAAAGCACCACTATTTCTAATCCACTGATTCAACGCCTGTCTTCGCCGCTCCTTGTCCTCGTTGTAATATCCTTCAAGTGGCGTGCCTTCCAGAGCACCTTTAAAAGGAGGTAAAGTTGCACCGGTTACTTTAATCCCCCGCAGATGTGCCTGTTGCACCAATTGAGAAAAGCCGTCTTGCAATGCTTCAAGAGGCGGAATTAAGCTATCCGGAGCGAAAAGAGTACCCGGCCAGGCAATATCATTAATCCCTAAAAGCACAATGACACGATCAACGCCGGGTTTAGATAACACATCTCTGCTGAACCTGCTCAGAGCATTCCCCCCCATACCATCGCTAAGCAATCTTGCACCGGAAATACCTGCATTTATCACAGCAATATTTTGGGTATACAGACGATGAGCTAAAAAATCTGTCCACCGGGTATTTTTGTCCAGGCTGGCTGTCGCCCCGTCCGTGATGGAATCGCCGATCACAGCGATGGTGCGCCCCTCAGGCCTGTTGATATGAAAAGCGCTAAGATAAAATCGAGCCGTTGATTCGCTAACTTCCCCCATAATATCATCAACCAGTGAATGCTTACCTTCAGCCACAAAACTGGTTTGTCGTCCATCCCAGTGAAACGTTTCCGGTATTACGTGTTCCGGAAAATACATAGATACGACCACTTCTGACAAATCCGGAATGTCCAGAGATACAGCGTCACTTACCAACGTTGCTCCGGGCCTTACAGTTGCCTTTCTTTTTCCACCGAAAGTCACTACAGCTATATTTCTGAATCCTTTCTTAACATCCTCTGAATGTCGGATTGCTACGGTAATATCCTGCACTTTAAAAGACGATGTGCCGAAGTCGTTCGATAGTTCGAGACGGAAATGATCCCCCCCAAGACTAATTTTGACGACTTGCCGGATTGTAAGATCATGAATTTCCTCAGGGATATTTGTCGGGAAAACGAAATTTTTTTCCCATACTTTTTGAGGACTTGCCGCCCAACTTGTGACCCAGCCCTCGCTTGTGCTTCCACCTGCACATGCAGGCGAAGTAAAAAACACGAAGGTCAGTAAAGTGCATATATATCGTTTTGCCAGTTTGGATATAAAATTCATTTGTATACCTGAAGTGAGTGAATAAAGCGCTATTATCCTCCTTTCAATTCTGCTAAAAATAAGCATAAGTGCACTTCACTTATGCTTTAAAGACACAAATAGACTAGTTATGGCTAAACACGATTTTAACCGGACAGCAGAACTAGAGACCTTTGTAAAAGTTGTAGAGCACAATGGCTTTACAGCCGCAGCAAATGCGCTCGATACTGTCCCGTCATCAGTAAGCAGATCTGTTGCAAAATTGGAAAAGCGACTGGGAGTCAGGTTATTCAACCGTTCGACCCGTTCAATTCATCTCACCAGTGAAGGTTGCGACTTTTACGAGCGGGTCGTGAGGATCCTGTCGGATCTGAACGAAGCAGAACAACTCGCCGGATTGCAGAAACGACCAACAGGAAAAATAAGAGTAAACTGCAATATTCCGTTCGGAAAACACTACATATTGCCTCTCGTTCCTGAGTTTCAGGAGAAATATCCGGAGGTAACACTAGATATTGAACTCAGTGACCATGTTGTCAATTTGCTTGAAGAAAGTGCAGATGTCGCAATTCGCTCTGGTTCTTTGAGTGATTCAAGTCTGGTTTCCCGAAAATTAGGAAAAGCACGGATGGTCATCGTGGCTGCACCGTCTTATATAGCAAAACATGGCACTCCTGAATCTGCCGGAGACTTGCGACATCATAACCTTTTAGGTTTTACATTCCGTCAGTCACACCGGGCATGGCCTCTTAACACAGGAGGATTTGAAAGTACAATCATGCCAGCAGGTACTATAAGAGTCAGTGATGGTGATGCTTTACGTCAACTAGTTCTGTCCGGCTCAGGTATCGCACGGCTGGCATATTTCCAGGTCAAAAACGACATCGCGAAAGGCGACCTCGTTTTAATTATGGAGAAAGAAGCCCACAGTTACTCCGAAGAGGTTCAAGCCGTTTATGTCGGCCATACGGGCATACTGCCAGTCAGAATCAGGGCATTTATCGATTTTCTGGTTGAAAAAGTAAAAGTTGAATAATTATAGGAAATTTTCCAACCTCAAGAAGGCCTGTCTTTTGTAAGACAGGCCTAAGCCTAAGCTAGTACAACTAATCTACCTTATGAGTGCAACGAATATACGTGCATTGTGACGTCTTTAATCAGGCCTTCCGACACTTCCTGAAATGCAGTGAAATGAGGCAAAGTCATATGGTCGTCCAGCGCCGCCTGAGACGTCCACTGCTCCATCACCAGCACTTCCACTTCTTCGTCAACTTCACGTAACCCAAGATCATACTGAATACAGCCTTCTTCCTTTCGTGAATGTTCCTGCAACGTTTCAAACAACGCGGTCACTTTCGCTGCATCACTCAGCGATGTCCTTGCGGTGGCAATTACACATACAGTCATCATCAGTTCCTTTTTTGTCAGGGATTAATCCCACTCAGGTGAAAAGTCCGGCGTCGCTTCACGCTCATTGCGGTTTAATTTGTCGATGGCATCCATGTCTTCGATAGCGAGAGTCAGCGATGCCCCTTTAAGGTTTGTCGCCAGATTTTCCCGCTTAGTCGATGACGGGATGGTCGCCAGACCGTGCCCCAGTTCCCATGCAATCACTACTTCGGCGGGTGACACTTCATACTTCTCAGCAATTTGTATCACCGTTTCGTCTTTCAACACTTTGCCCACAGCAAACGGCATATATCCTGTGATATGAATATCATTAACCGTACAGTATGCACGCAACTTGTCGTTAGTTAAATGCGGGTGTACCTCTACCTGATTGGTAAAAATTTCCCCTTTTCCTAAAATCTGCTGCGCTTCTTCCAGGTGGGCAATAGTAAAGTTAGATACCCCGATATGTCTGGTCAGGCCCTGCGCTTTCGCTTTCGCCAGTTCACCCAGATACTCTTCCATGGACTCGCCGTTCTCAGGGGAAGGCCAGTGGATCAGCAGCAGATCAACATAACTGAGCTGTAATTTCTCCAGACTTTCCTTAACACTGGGCAGAAAGTCCTTGCTGTTCAGCTTGTTATTCCACACTTTGGTAGTGACAAATAATTCGTCTCTGTTAATACCGCTGTCTTTCAATGCACGGCCTACCGCTTCTTCATTTTCATAAATTTGTGCAGTGTCGATATGACGGTAGCCGACTTCCAGTGCATCTTTCACACTGTTGTATGCCACGTCGTCTTTTAACCGGAAAGTACCCGCGCCTAACTGAGGCATGGATGAATGGGATTCCATAAATTGCTCCTTCATGTTCTATGAAATGAGTATTGGGATGAAAATACTCAATCTTTACGATTTACGACTGAATTCAGATTAAGCAGGTTCAGTCGCAGAAAAATGAAGCGCAGTGTGAGGGATAGTCTGAATAACAAAAACAGTAATAATGACAAAATACTTTTGCGGGAAACGTAAAGGCAGAATTCGTAAGTCAGAGCATCATCCGTTCACCCCGCCCCCGGGGTAATCCTGCTAATCTCCTGAATGTTGTCAGTTGACGTAAAACATGGAATTCGTTAGCAGACTATTTATATACTGCATATAAATACTAATACTCCAGCCTGACTAAACCGGAAATCACGTTGACTGCGCCGCGACAAATTATTTTTCTATTCTTATTAAGTTCATTGATTCTGGCCTGTACACCTGCGCCGAAAGACACGACTTTACATATCAGCGGCCCCTTTGAGCCGGTCAACCTGGACCCGGCTTCCGCTGGTTATATGTTTACCCGGATGCAAATTATAGAAACACTGGTAGACGTGGATAATGATGGGAACCTGATACCGGGTCTGGCAACTTCCTGGAAAAGCAATGCAGATTTGACCCGCTGGACATTTAATCTCAGACCCGGCGTAACATTCCACGACGGCACATTGATGGACGCAGAGTCAGTGCGAAAGAGTCTTGCCGTGGCGCTGGGAAAACCGGCTCCCTTTCCGGTCGATATCGTCACCAACATTGAAATCGTTGACCCGCTGACGGTGAGTTTTACACTTAAATCGCCTTACCGTCCTTTTCCGTCCCTGCTTTCCAACTACACGACAGCAATATTATCGCCCGCCTCATTTGGTAAATTTAACCGGATGAAGGCACTGATTGGTACGGGTCCTTATGAAATTACTGATTTCATACCGCCCCACAACATTAAAGCGAAGCGTTTTGAAAAATATCGCAATGGCCCTGCAACCATTGAGTCCGTTGACTATGTAACCGGACACAGGTCAGAAACCCGTGCCCTCATGGTAAGAACGGGCCAGGCAGATATTGTTTTTAATCTCGATCCGCCGGCAACAGAGATGCTGAAACAGGATCCGGATGTAAATGTGCACACCCGTTTTATCCCCAGAACGACTCTGGTCAAGCTTAACAGCGGAAACGAAAAGCTCAGCGATGTGCGGGTAAGGCAGGCACTGAGTCTGGCCATTGACCGTCAGGCCATCGCAGAAGGTATTCTTCATGTTAAAGGTGCTGAAGCTAATCAACTGTTCGGGCCATCCATGGGCACCTGGCATGATGCTTCTTTACCCCCTCTTGCTACAAATATTGAAAAAGCAAACGCGTTGCTTGATGAAGCAGGCTGGGAACTTCGTGATGACGGTATCCGCTACCGTGACGGTAAGCCGCTGTCTTTATCGATGATTACCTACGCAAACCGGCCGGAACTTATCACCATTGCCACGGCGATACAGGCTCAGTGGCGGGAGGCTGGTGTTGAACTGGCAGTGCATATGGAGAATGCCAGCGCCATACCTTCAGGTCACAGCGACGGCACACTGGAAACGGCTTTGCTGGCGCGCAACTTCGCCAATATTCCGGACCCTCTGGGCATCTTACTGGCCGACTTCACCTCGGTTGAAGGCGGAGAATGGGGCCCCATGAACTGGAGCAATGAACGGGTATTTTCCATCGTTAATCAATTGGCGTCCGGCAAACCGGATGACAACTACTATGTATTGCAAAAAGAACTTATCAGCACGCTTAACGAAGATATGCCGCTTATCCCGGTGGCATTTTATGTTCAGCAATCCGCCACATCTTCACGGGTCAGAAATTTCAGTTTCGACCCCTATGAGCGTTCGTTCAGAATCGACCAGATGCGCTTTCAGAGTAAATAAATGCTGAAAATACTACTCTCCAGACTTAGTCAGTGCCTTTTGATGGCGTGGAGCGTGGGCACACTCACGTTCATCCTTACCCGCCTGCTGCCGGGGGATATGGCCTATAAAATTGCAACCGGACGCTATGGCGATGATGCAGTCAGCACCGCTGCAGCCAATGCGGTGAACGCCGAACTAGGACTTGACCGGCCTGCTTTTCAGCAATATCTGGTGTGGCTGGGAGATTTGATTACCGGAGACCTGGGTACAAGCCTGGTGACCGGCGCACCGGTTGTGCATGAGTTGCAAAACCAAATGAGCTTTACTCTGGTGCTGGCGTTCTGGGCTATTCTTGCAGCAGCGCTCATTGCCTTTCCTGTGGGGCTGTTGTGTGGTGCAAAAGCTGAAACTGTGTCAGACAGGGCTTCACTCATCACATCAACATTTATCCGCTCTCAGCCGGTATTTTGTCTGGGACTGTTACTCATTTTTATTTTTGCCATGGAGCTGAACTGGTTTCCTGTGGCCGGATTCGGCGGCGCTGAGTACGCTGTACTTCCGGTACTGACTTTAGCACTCAGTCTGGCAGCAGTGTCTAACCGGGTCGTCCGCAACAGTACCCGCCAGGCCGTTAACAGTGCTTACTTTCATTTTGCCCGCACCAAGGGACTGAGCTATGCACAAGCCTTCACCCGCCATGTAATACCAAACGTCATCGTACCCGGCCTGGCTTTTATGGGTATTCAGCTCATCGGCCTGATTGAAGGGGTTATCATGGTGGAAAGTCTGTTTGCCTGGCCGGGTATAGGCCATGGTTTGTCGCACGCTGTTTTTGCCAGAGACATACCCATGTTACAAGGTACAGCGCTGGTCATGGGTATGTTGTTTGTGGCGATTAACACACTTGTGGATATCAGCCAGCACTACCTTGATCCAAGAACGAGGCCGGACAATTGATGTCTGTTTTTCACAGGCTGACCATGCAGCAACGGGCTGGCATGGTAATTCTGTTATGCCTCGCTGTCTTTGCCTTTTGTGCACCACTTGCCGGCACCGATCCTGATACACAGGATTTGCATCATGCATTCGCCGCGCCGGGCGCAGAACACCTGCTAGGTACTGATCATTTTGGCCGCGACATGCTTGCCCGTCTGAGCGGCGGAATGCGGATTTCATTTGCGCTGGCGATAATCTGCGTATTCAGCGCAGCAGTAAGCGGTGTAGCCTGCGGTCTGGCCGCTGCCTGGTACCGGCGCTGGCTGGATACAGGTCTGAATTTCCTGGCCAACACGATTCTGGCACTGCCCGGGCTGGTTCTGATCCTCGTTTTTGCTGCAATTGTGCCCGGTTCATTTTTGATGATCTACATCGCCATATCGCTGGTACTGTGGGTAGAGTTTTTCAGGCTCGTCAGAGCCATTACCCTGCCGGTTGTACAGGGAGAAGAGCTGGAGTCATCAGCATTGCTCGGCTTCGGAAAGTGGTATCTGTTAAAACGTCATATCTGGCCTGCCATTGCAGCCGATGTGTATTCTCTTTCCGCCTTCGGTGCAGCGACATCGGTCATTGCTATGTCATCAACAGGATTTGTGTACGTCGGCCTCAAGCCCCCCACGCCGGAACTCGGCCTGATGATTGTGGAATTATTTCCGTATTACTACAAAGCGCCCTGGCTGTTAATGGAGCCCATCGCAGCACTGTTTTTAATGGTTTTTGCTTTCCAGCTTCTGGCAGGTAAACAGTCATGAATGCTGTGCTTCAAATAGAAAATCTGACCATCGTCTCTTCAGAAGGCACACTGGTAGACAACCAGAGTTTCACCGTCAGCCCCGGCGAGCCGGTAACGATTATCGGAGAAACCGGCTCAGGAAAAAGCTTGCTGGCTCACACCATCATGGGAGATTTACCGCGGAATCTTCAGGCCACAGGAAAAGTGCTCACCGCCGGACATGACATGTTGCAGGCGCATGCGACGCAATCACCGTCTTCACTGTGGGGGCGAACCATTGTCATGTTGCCACAGGAACCGGTAAAAGCCTTGAGCCCCCTGATGAAACTCCGGCAGCAGGTTGGCGAAGTATTCAGATTTATCAGAAATCTCAGCGGCGACAATGCTCAGACATCCGCTGACGTGGCACTCGGACGCACCGGACTGACTCAGGCAGCAGATAAAATACCGTCCCAACTATCAGGCGGTATGGCGCAGCGGGCCGCTTATACCTGTGTTGCGTCAACATCTGCCGGAATCATGATTGCCGATGAGCCGACGAAAGGGCTGGATAATCATCACAAAGCGGTTCTGGGTGAAGAGCTTCGTCAGTTCGCTAAAACGGGTACCCTGCTCACAATCACCCATGATATGAGCCTTGCAAAGCTGCTTGGCGGTAAAGTCATCATAATGCAGAAAGGTAAGGTTTTGGAAACCGGTGCAGCGGGCCGCGTGCTGAATACTCCGCGCTCCACTTACGGACAAACCCTGCTCAATGCCTTACCGGAAAACTGGACTCCACTAAGCACTAAGAAAAGGAGTTTTGCTCCACTGATCACGTTGCAGGACTGCGCGATAAGACGTGGCACCGACGTTATATTTGATAATGTCAGCCTGGCATTAGGGAAAGGGGAAATTGTCGGCTTAACCGGTGACAGTGGCAGCGGAAAATCCACCTTGGGAAATGTACTTCTGGGATTACTTCCGGCAGACGGTAAGCGACACATTGCAGAGCCACTGGCCCGTCACAACATGCTGAAAATCTATCAGGATCCGCCCAATGCTTTCGCTAAAAACGTGCCTGTTATTCAGCTTCTGGACGATGTTATCCGCCTCCACCAACTCGACGACAGTGAACTTGACCCGCTGATTAATGAACTCGGGCTTTCCCGTCAGTTACTGCAACGGCACGCAGGCATGATCAGCGGAGGCGAATTACAGCGGGTCGCCCTGCTGCGGGCGCTGCTATTGAAACCAGCCTTCCTGGTCGCCGATGAACCCGCCTCCCGGCTGGACCCCATAACCAGTGAAGTGGTCTCTCGGTTACTGGTATCAAGCTGCCGTGAGCGGCAATGTACGCTG
The DNA here is from genome assembly GCF_984505615.1 of Alteromonas sp. NCBI lineage: Bacteria > Pseudomonadati > Pseudomonadota > Gammaproteobacteria > Alteromonadales > Alteromonadaceae > Alteromonas > Alteromonas sp. The sequence continues at coordinate 150,524 of NZ_CFHOXV010000007.1, forward strand.
CTCTTTATCAGCCACGACCGGCAACAACTGGAAAAGCTCTGTGACCGGGTGATCGATACCAACAGCCTCAGGCAACAGTAACACCTATACCCTGACTCTTCCGGCCAGAGCAGTAGCGATACAAAGTAACACAGCAATCACACCCAGTGCCGCAGGCAGGCCGTAAACCTGTGCCCCGAAGCCCACCAGAGCAGGCCCGGCCAGAACACCCACATAGCCCAGTGTTGATACGGCTGTTACCGCAGACGCTTCGCTCATGATTTTTTGCTTACCCGTGGCCGAAAACATGATGGGCACAATATTGGAACACCCGAGACCAATCAGGACATATCCGGTAAGCGCTGCCACTGAAAGCGGCACCAGAAGTGATAATGCAAAACCTGCAATTGCAATGCCGCCGCCTCCCAGTACCATCATTTTCGGTCCCAGTATACTGGTGATCTTATCCCCGGCCAGTCGTCCCAGCGTCATGGCAACAGAAAAACAGGCGACACCCAACCCGGCGTTCTCAGGATTAACGTCACGGTATTCAGTCAGATAAATGCCGCTCCAGTCCAGCACAGTACCTTCGGCCAGAAACACAATGGAACACACGATACCAATCAGTACTACCACACCTTTTGGCAGGGCAAAAAATGCCGCCGGTTCCTGAGACTTGCCAGTTCTGAATCCGTTTATGCCAGCCAGCAAAAAGGCCACTGACATTACCGCACCGGCTGCACTGGTCAACTCCACCGGGACACCGGAAGACAAAATCGCTGTCATTAAAATTGCGCCGCTCATGCCTCCCAGACTGTAAAAGCCATGGAAACCCGACATCAGCGGCTTATCCGCTTCTTTTTCTACTGCAACGCCCTGAATATTCATCGCACAATCGGTGGTGCCTACGCACAACCCGAAGATCACAAGAAAAAAAGCCAGCAAGGTAACGGAGTCGAGCCAGATCAGTGCCGGATAAAGCAGTGAGAAGCATGACATAGAAGCCACCAGCACAGGCTTGCAGCCAAGCTGAGATGAGAATTTACCGGCCAGAGGCATGCCAACTAACGCTCCTGCGCCCAGACATAACAGCATCAGTCCCATGGTACCGTCACCAATGGCGAGGTTTATCTTAATAAATGGAATGATGGCCGCCCAGGCTGCAGTAATGAATCCTGCGCTGAAAAAAGCAATCCGGGTGGCACGTTTTTGCGCAGGTATTAAAGGACCTGCTGGCACTGAAGACATTCACTATCCTACATGTAGTTGACGACGCTGGTAATATTCAGACTCTGCTGGCAGCGTACTCAGCATCATACAATATCCGGACTGAATTTAAATTCCGTTGGCACAATATGCAACAAGCTATTTTGGCTAAAAACGTTCATTTCATAAAATCGAACGAACCATTTTGTATTTAGCACTTATCCATTTACGATAAAAATCGTATTGTATTGATAACGAAAAACTCAAAAAGGATTCAGTTATGAAAGTTGTTGCATTTGGTGCAAGTACAAGCAAAAACTCAATTAATAAGGCGTTAGCAACCTACACGGCAAAGCTGGTAGAAGGTGCTGATGTTACCGTTCTGGACATCAACGATTATGATGTTCCTATGTTCAGTGAAGATAAAGAAAAAGAGATCGGTCAGGCTGAAGGCGCACAGAAGTTTTTAGATGACATCGCCGGCGCTGATGCCCTGGTTATCTCATTTGCTGAGCACAATGGTCACTACCCGGCAGCGTTTAAAAACCTGTTTGACTGGGCAACCCGTATCAACCGCGCGGTATATGGCGACAAACCAGCCGTTTATCTGTCATCTTCTCCGGGTCCCGGCGGCGCGAAGTCTGTACTGGCAGCGGCAACAGGTTCTGCAGGCTTCTTCGGCGGAAACGTAAAAGCATCGGTATCTGTGGCTAACTTCTACGATGTTTTCGATATGGAAACCGGTGAAGTAAAAGACGACACAATCGCGACTGAATTAAAAGCGGCTGCGGCTAAGCTGACGGCTTAACTACAGCGTCAAAAATACAGGGGCAGCTGCGGCTGCCCTTTTTTATTCCCGCCGGTCTGAACGTTTCCTTTCTCTTATCTGTATATATTCTGCGCTTAACTCTTTCTGACAGTGTGATATGGTTGAAATATCATCAACACTCTGCCCCCTTTATATTCAACGTGTTACCTCATTACGCGCAGGCAGCGGAAGCAAATTCAGGAGAAAGGAATGACGTGGCTGGACTATTCCATTGTAGGTATTTATTTACTGGGATTATTGTTTTTAGGACTCAGGTTCAGGCATCAGCATTCCGGGCAGGAATACTTTCTCGGCGGGCGCTCACTGGCCTGGCCCACACTGACACTCTCTGTCATGGCAACCCAGCTATCCGCAATCAGCTTCATTTCCGCCCCCGCATTTGTCGGACTCCGTGAAGGTGGCGGTCTCATCTGGCTGAGCTACGAACTGGCTTTGCCGCTGGCGGTAATTGTTATGCTCTGGCGCTTGTTGCCCACCTTACACAACGCCGGTGTGGTAAGTGTCTATGACTATCTTGAACAGCGTTTCTCCCGCTCTACCCGTTTGCTGATCAGCTTCGTCTTTCAGATCAGCCGTTCCTTCGCCACTGCCATTATGATCTACGCTATCAGCCTGATACTACAAGGCACCATGGGACTGAACCAGTTCCACGCTATTCTGGTTATCGGGGTGATCACACTGATTTACTCAGCAATGGGCGGTATGAAAGCGGTCGTTTACGGTGATGCCGTTCAGATGATTCTCATCGTTGCCGGCGCAGCTTTATGTCTGTGGGCGGGTCTGGACGCTGCCGGAGGCTGGGACAAAGTATTTGAAATCATTCCGCCGGAACGTCTGCAGGCAGCCAATACCAGCACAGCCGGATTAAATGGCAGCGATTTCGGTATACTGCCCATGCTGTTTGGCGGTCTTGTGCTGTATGCCTCGTATTACGGGTGTGATCAGTCTGAAGCCCAGCGGGCGTTGTCCAGCCACAGCATAAAAGATTTAAAGAAAATGATGCTGACTGTAGCCTTTCTGCGTTTTCCCGTCACATTGCTGTATTGTGCTGCGGGCCTGGTGATCGGGGCTCTTGTCATAGCAACGCCGGCATTACAGGCGCAAATCCCGGAAGGCGAACCTGACTGGATGATGCCTGTCTTTATTATTAACTATCTTCCTGCTGGCATTGTCGGCATTCTGGTGGTCGCCATTCTGGCTGCGGCTATGTCGTCGCTCAGTTCTGCCATTAACAGTCTGGCTGCGGTGACCACAGAAGACATTTGCCGAATCACCGGTGCCAAACCCGATGATGAGACCTATCTGAAACGGGCTCGCCTTGCCGGTATTGTGTGGGGACTGATCACTCTGGTGCTGTCTTTGTATGCCGGTAACATTGCTCCCACGGTAATTGAGGCCATTAATAAAATCGGTTCAGTTTTTTACGGTCCGGTGCTGGCCACATTCCTGGCGGGTATTCACAGCCGCAAGGTGTCTCCCGCTGCCGCTAATGCCGGATTGCTGGCCGGTGTAGCGGCAAACGTGTATCTGTGGCTGAGCGGCAACCCGTTATTCTGGTTCTGGTGGAACCTGATTGGTTTTGTGATTACCTTGTCTTCAGCCTTTGTGTTATCCCGCTTTTTACCTAACGATGCGGCACATAAGCTGCCTTCGGTGCGGGGTATAAGCTACCGCGCTGCCGTCATCCTGGCCGCCTGGTCCGGTTTTTTAGTGCTGACTGTGATTTACCTGCCGGACTGGTTAGGATAACCTGCTTTTTTATCTTCTTTAGGGGAATGTATGGATCCGCAATTCTGGATGTTAAAGTGGCAAAACAATGAAACCGGATTTCATGAGCCTGAAGCGAACCCGAACCTGACTGCCAATATTGACCAGCTGTCGCTGGCCCCGGGCAGTCGTATCTTTGTGCCTTTATGCGGCAAAACACTGGATATTCCCTGGCTCTTGTCGAAGGGTTATGAAGTAGTGGCAGCGGAATTAAGCCATCTGGCGATCATTCAGTTATTCGATAAGTTAAATATTATTCCTGATTCCGAAAAGCTGAATGGCGTAACCCGCTACGACGTTCCCAATTTCACCCTTTTCGGCGGCGACATTTTTGATCTTACGGCTGACATGCTAGGCAAAGTAGACGCCATCTACGACCGTGCCGCACTGGTAGCCTTACCGTTTGAAATGCGTGTCCGCTATGCCGCTCATCTTCGCGAAATTACCAATACGGCTCCCCAGTTACTGGTGACCTTTGATTACGACCAGCAAAAGCTTGATGGCCCGCCGTTCTCAGTGATCAGCAACGAAGTAGAACAACATTACATCGACCACTACAGCTTAACTTTGCTGCAGGGTAAGGAAATCAACCTAAAAGGCAAAGTGCCGGCACAGGAAAATGTCTGGTTGCTGAAATAGTCTTCCGCGGATAAAAAAATGGCCTGCGTCAGGCAGGCCATTTGTTGTTTACTCACCGGTTATTCCAACTCCCCTTTGCGGTATGGAATAGCAGCATCCTGCTCTGTCAGTGCTTTTTCCCGGGCTTCCGGTGACCCGGTATTGCGGGCAAATGCGGCATAGGCTGTGGGCACAATAAACAAAGTCATAAAGGCCGATACGATTACGCCGGCAAATATCACCATACCAATCACCATCCGGCTTTCAGATCCCGGTCCTGTTGCCAGTACCAGCGGCAGCGAACTGAATACTGTAGTGAAGCCCGTCATTACAATCGGGCGTAAGCGCTGGGCTGCAGCACGTTTCAGCGCCTCTTCAAATTCAACACCGGCGTCCCGTAACTGATTGGCAAACTCAACAATAAGAATACCGTTCTTCGCCGCCAGGCCAATCAACATCACCAGCCCGATCTGGCTGTAGATATTCATGGTCATGCCTGCCACATACAAGCCGATAAACGCCCCGACCAGTGCCAGTGGAACGGTAAGCATGATAACCAGCGGATGCACCCAGCTTTCAAACTGGGCTGCAAGAATGAGGTAGGTCACCGCCAGTGCCAGAATGAAGACGAAGATAAATGAGTTACCGGCTTCATGATAAAGCTGGGACTCACCTTTGTAGTCAATGGACACAGCATCAGGCAGTTCTGTCGCAACGATGTTTTCCAGATACGCCAGCGCTTCCCCGAGGGTATAACCTTCTGCCAGGTTCGCTTCAATAGTAATAGCACGCATGCGGTTGTAACGGTTCAGCAGTGCCGAAGTAGCCTGCTCATCCACTTTCAGCAGGTTATCCATGGGAATAAGCTGACCGGTGCGTTGTGAACGGACATACAGATTATCAATGCTGCTGGGGCTGCGGTAATCCGATTCTATCCCTTCCATGATGACATAGTATTCTTCGCCTCTGTCCAGGTAAGTAGATACACGGCGTTGTCCCAGCATCACTTCCAGCGTGCGGCCGATATCAGATATCGACACCCCTAAATCGGCTGCGCGGTCACGGTCTATATTAACCAGTAGCTGCGGAGAGGTATCTTTGTAATCGGAATCCAGGCGTACCAGTCCCGGATTGTCTCTGGCTTTATCCATGACGATGTCACGCCAGGCCACCAGGTTTTCGTAGGTGTCGCCCTGCAACACAAACTGGACCGGACGCCCTGTCCCGCCACTGATGCCGCTTCGCATTACGCCAAACGCAGTGACATCCGGAATCACTTCCAGTTTTTTAGTCACCTCTTCCATTAATTCAAAAGACGTGAAGTCACGCTGATCCCATGGGATCACGCCTACCACAGCCAGCCCGGCCATGGT
>NZ_CFHOXV010000008.1:0-6563 GCF_984505615.1 Alteromonas sp.
GTCGTTACCTGTGTTAGTGAACAAGCACATGACAACATATTGTATTGCGAAACTAAGCCTAGTTTCCCATAGGTGTAAAAATTCGTAGATAAAAAAATTTACGGGGCACTATTTGCTGACGACTTATTGCCATCTACAACAAAATCATCAACTTGTCTAATACACGCGTCTTTTGACGTTCCCTCCGGACATAGCGCTCTTACTTCCCCGCAATAACCTGTTTTCCCTTGCTCGGCTTTAAATATGCATTCATGTGCAGCTACACATGCATCAAAACCCGCAATAGCGGTACAAGTTTTTACAAAAGAAACTAAATCGGGACTATTTTTAATAAGGCCTTCATAACGCTCTGTTAGCAGCTTCAATTGGAACGCACTACCATCTAATTTGTAATCCGCGAAAATGCCCTTATCAATTGCGCCCGCGTTCGGACAATACTGTTGCCAACCCTCTTGAAATTTATCGCGTTCGAAATCGAGGGGATAGTTGCTGTCAATTGCGAAAAGCTGCTTAAACTCCCCATCTAGCTCAAAATAGATTTCTGCACCAATTTCCAATTCATCTTCATCTATGGATGAAAGAATAAAAAAACGTTCAAGCGGACCATATGCACCCATTCCATTCTTAGCTGAATAATAACCACAATATGACACACCTCTTACTCCGAGGTCTTGAGATGAAGAAGCTAGAAGAAAACCAGCTCTGCCCCTAACGTAAAATGCATCGAACACGGTTTGGCTAAAATTTACTTCTTCCGGATATTTGAACACGGATCGGAGAGGGGCTTCTAAAATTCGTATGATGTCTGTTTCAAACTCTTTAGATGAGTCTTTGATTCCAGCCTCACCTCCGCTTTCACCCGACTCAACGGTTTGCTGAGTTGCGACTTCATTATTAGTAGATACAACATTCTCAAAAACTGCAGAATCATTTAACAGAGTGGCCAAAATTGCCACCAATAATAAGATCTTCACAACTTCCGGTTTATTCATAATTCTTCCTTGGTTACAAACTTAATAATTTAATACCGCTTAAATTTTTATAAAGGGATCTTTCCAATACAGAATCCTTAATGGGCCTTAATTTTTTTAAACTTTCTCCAGCTTCTGAAATCATTGCACTAAATGTTGATTCATTACATAACGGATCCTCTTTATCCGTTAGTTCAATCTCAATAATTAAATCAACGTTTCTATCACTAAGCTTTAGCGTCGGCCCTGCTTTTTCACAATTTTCACATTGTAATCTCAACCAATCGTAAAAACTTATACCAGTGGTTTGTCTCCAGCTCCCATTAGGATTGACTGCTAGATATGCCGCAGCAAGATAAGTTGCTGGCGCTCGTATTCGCTGCTTGCCATTACCATCATCTGTTCCTGCAATTTTCAGAACATCAGCACTCTTTACTACTATTTGTTCAAGGCCTATCTCCAATGTTTGGTTCCCTTTAAATCGAGCAGGGCCTCTTGGAACTGGAGAGCTAAAGTCCGGATCAATAGAAGTATTAGTTCGCTGGTAGCTGACAAAGTTACCATTGAGATCGACTAAACCACCTGATGCTGGTGGTGTAATATGAATTGCTGCAGAACAGAACCTTAATTCTCTTATATGTGCAGGTGTTAATTCAAGAAATGAGCTCTTACTCTGTCCTTTGTAAGTTATCTGAGAGTTAAACTGCTCAGCGGTGTAACAAACCCACAAAGTCAGTTCATCTTCACCAGCTAATGCAAGAAGGTTATCAACTTCGGTTTTTAAGCGCTTCGCAGCCTCTTTGAGCAAGATAAACTCTGGTTGCGGAATTTTAGCCATTAACAAGCCTCAAGTGCTTTTCAGAATTTGCTAAGCTCAGATTTCCATTCGCTGCAGCATCAATAAAGTCTGACCACCAGGCCATCATGGACTTCCTTCTCTCTACGTAGGTGGCGCGGTTGTAAGCGCTTCTGATTTTATCGCTGTCACCATGGGAAAGTGCCGCTTCAATTAGATCATAATCGAAGCCCTGTTCATTCAAAGTGGTACTAGCTAGCGCACGGAGGCCATGTGCCACAAGCCTGTTTTTGAAACCCATTCGTTTTAGGGCTGTATTCGCCGTCTCCCTACTAGCATGGCTTTTCGGATTTCTGTGCGAAGGAAATACATATTCACGATGGCCACTGATAGGTTTCATTATTTCGAGCAATGCTATACTTTGGGGAGACAATGGCACGATATGTTCTCGCCCCATTTTCATTTTAGAGGCTGGAATAACCCAAAGTGACTCTTTGAAATCTATTTCCGCCCATTTGGCAGTAACAGCTTCCCCCGGCCTACACATAGTATGTAGTTGCCACTCTATTAGACACCTGGTCGGCAACATTATCTGAGCGAAGTTAAGCGCCTTCATGAGTTCCGGGAGCTCTTCAGGTCGAAGGCTAGGCATATTTCTAACTTTGTTAGATGGGATCATTTGTTTAATACCCACCAGCGGATTGTGATGAATAAGACCAGCATTCACGGCAAAGGTCATAACACTATTCATGCGCTGAGCTACCATACGGGCCATTTCATATTTCTCACGTTTTACTAAGCTCTGAAGGAGTTCGATGGCTTGCGGAGCCTTAATGCAATCGATAGGGACCTTTCCAAGTTTGGGGAATATGTGATTGTCTAAAGAGCGCCACATTCTATCAGCGGTTTTGTCAGTCACCTTTGAACGATGAATTTCAAGCCATTTCTCTGCTACGACTTTAAAAGTATTAGATTGAGATTCAGCTTTTTTTGCTGCGGCTTCTTCACGATGTAGTTTGGGATCAATATTGGAGGCTAATAACGTTCGGAATTCACCTCGCTTTTCACGCGCATTAGCCAAAGAGACATCAGGGAAAGAACCCAGGCTTATATCACTACGCTTTTTGGTAAATGGCTTGTAGTAGTTGAATATCCATAACTTGGAGCCGTTTGGTTTGACGCGCAAATATAGCCCGCCACCATCTGCAAGGTTATAAACCTTATCCTTAGGCTTAGCTTGAGTGACTTGAGTAGGGTTTAGCGGTTTCGCAGTGCGAGCCATAGTAGTATCCAACGCTTAAATGTTGACCAGTACTACTATCGATACTGCTATAAAAAATGATTTTAGACAACGTCAAATACGTACAATGATGACATAATCAACTATAAGTCAATGATTTAGAAAAGGATAAAGTCGATAATGATGATTTTGCTATGTAATCTGGTGCGTCTACCCTGACTCGAACAGGGGACCTCTACCATGTCAAGGTAGCGCTCTAACCAACTGAGCTATAGACGCATTTGAGGACGTTCCGCGATTGCTTGGAACGGCGCGTATAATAGCGATGCAGTCTGGCCGGCGCAAGTAATTTTTTAAAGAAAAGCGCGGTCGCCGGTATTATGAGCGGTTGTTGTTCAATCTCTGCGCACTTCTACTCTGCCCTGCAATCTTGTGCTAGTGTTTCCCCTTGATTCTTTTCATTTTTCAGCAACGTTACACACCTATGAATTCAGATATTATTGACAGCCTGCTTGCGGACTGGGCGAAACAAAAACCGGACATGGCGGGAACGGGAATGGCGGCCAGTGCGCGCATCATTCACCTTGGCAACCGTTTTGAACAGAACGTAAACCAGTTTCTAAAAACACATGGCATCAATTATACCGACTTCGACATTCTCGCCACATTACGACGCAAAGGCAGCCCTTTTCAATTGTCACCCGGAGAGCTGCAAAAATCCGTTATTTTAACCTCAGGCGCAATGACAGCCTGTCTGAAGCGGCTGGAAAATAAAGGGCTGGTGAAACGCACGGTGTCAGACGGTGATCGCAGAGGCGTTAAAGTCACGCTGACAACAAAAGGTAATACACTGATAGAAGAGTCCATTGCCGGCCGGTTTGCGCTGGCAGATAAATCGGTCTGTGCGCTGGATGAATCAGAACTGTCCACGTTAATTACCCTGCTCAGAAAAATATCCCTCAGTTCCGGTTAAGGTGCTCCCGCAGCACACCGTGCTGAATAGCTAAAACAAATTGCATACTTTTATCTTCATATAAAGATAAATAGCTCGAATCACTTTTAATTTGTGCTTATGATAGAAAAAAGACAGAGGTTAAAGTGAATGAATATCGTAACTGAAAACGCACCATCTCCCGGCGGGCATTATGTACAGGCGTTCAGGTCCGGCAATATGCTGTTTATTTCCGGACAGCTCTCCTTTCCCCCGGCAGGTCCTGCGGCCATCGCACAGGACTTCAAAAGTCAGGCCATTCAGGCTTTCCGGAATGTTGAAGCCATTTTAAAAGAGGCAGCATTACCTCTCTCCTCACTGGTTCAACTGCGAGCATACATAACAGGCGTGGAAAACTGGCCTGTATTCGACGAAGTCTGTGAAGCAGTGCTGGGAGCGCATAAGTGTGCCCGTGCTGTTTTGTGCCTGTGCCGGAACTGCATTATGGCTGCCAGCTGGAAATAGAAGCGGTGGCGAGTTATGAAAATACCACAGCGGAGGCTGCGCAATGACAGAGAAGCGAACACTCAACACCATAGATACGCCGTCTCTGATCCTCGATATCAAAAAAGTTAACGCCAACATTAAAAGGCTGAAAGACCACCTGTCCCCTTTCAATGTTTCGTTCCGTCCACATCTGAAGACATCCAAATGCATTGAAGTCGCGCGGATGATGATGTCGACGCATTCAGGCCCGGCAACCGTTTCCACATTGAAAGAAGCGGAGCAATTTTCTGCCGGTGGCGTGACTGATATTTTATACGCAGTGGGCATTGCACCGGGTAAATATCAGCGTCTGGCCGCCCTCGCAAAAAATGGCACGGGAATTACAGTGGTACTGGACTCAGTAGCACAGGCAAGAGATCTTGCAGCTTACTGTACCGCCAGTGAGTGTGAGTTTGGTGTGCTGATTGAAATAGACTGCGACGGTCACCGCTCAGGCGTAAAACCTCATGATTCAGCCACGCTGACCGCTATCGCCGGTGAACTGGCAGGAACGCCGGCAAAGCTTAAAGGGGTGATGACACATGCCGGTGCCAGTTACAGTGAGTCAACATCACAGGCGCTGATTGAATGTGCTGAACAGGAGAGAAAAGCGGTAGCCGGGGCTGCTGATATTCTCAATAAGGCCGGCTATCCCTGCGAAATCGTCAGTGCCGGTTCTACACCAACCGCCCATTTTGCCCGTGACCTGACCGGCGTGACAGAAATCCGCGCCGGCGTATTTGCGTTTTTTGATCTGGTCATGGCGGGGATCGGCGTATGCCAGCCTGAAGATATTGCTCTGTCTGTGCTGACAACGGTTATCGGCCACCAAAAAGAAAAGAATTGGATTCTGGTAGACGCAGGCTGGATGGCTATGTCCCGGGATAAAGGCACATCAAAACAAAAAGTGGATCAGGGATACGGCATAGTATGCGATATCCACGGCCATATTTATGACGACTTACTGATGGTCGATGCTAATCAGGAACACGGTATACTGTCCCTTCGCAGCAGCAAAGGCACCCTGCCGGATTTACCGGTAGGCACCAGACTGAGAATTTTACCCAATCACGCCTGCGCCACAGCAGCGCAACACCCTCAATATGAAGTCACAGAGGGTGAAGATTTATCGGTAATTCATCAGTGGCAACGTTTTTATGGCTGGTAATAAATGCATCGTATAATTTCCGGATACCAGTAACACCTCTTTTCAATGAAAATGGTGCTGAATCAGTAAAAAAGTTGTCATCAACCTTTTGTGTTAATGACATTTTTCAAATTGATTTTTGAAACTGGTCGTAGATAACCATCACCTCATCGCACAAATCGTCTGCGAAGCTGCAGAAGCATAAAATGCCGCGAATACTCTCGCGTTAACATTTTTGGCTGTTTGCAGCGCGTCTTTCGACGCATTTCCAGCGACTACCTTCCCGTATACTGATTGTGGAAGGTTAGTCCGGGTGACAATCAGACTGCAAAAGCAGCGTAAAAACATAACACCGGAGTCCTTTTGCCGTTGAATATAAATACATGGAGAACAACGCGTGATGAAGAAACCCGGAATTTTTATGGTGTCTGTGCTGACAGCCTCTGTCAGCATGGCGCTTACGGCAAGTGTAAATGCTCAGGAAAAAAATGCATCAGCAGATGATGTTGAAAAAATTGAAGTCGTCACCCAGCGTCAGCCTTATCGTGGCGACGTTCCGTTAAAATCATTACCCCAGAATGTGGATATCGTATCCGGCGAGCTGTTAGAAGATACCGGTATTAATGATTTACAAAATGCACTGGACTTTACCAGTGGTATCGCCCGCCAGAACAGTTTTGGTGGCTTGTGGGACAGTTTTGCCATTCGCGGATTTGCCGGCGATGAAAACTTACCTTCAGGCTATATCGTTAATGGTTTCAGTGCAGGCCGTGGTTACAGCGGTCGCCGTGACACCTCCAACATTCAGTCTATTGAAGTGTTGAAAGGCCCGGGTTCAGCCCTCTACGGCCGCAGTGAGCCCGGCGGTACGATTAATATCATTACCAAAAAACCTCAGTTTGATGAAGAAGGGTATATTCAGGCGACAGTGG
>NZ_CFHOXV010000008.1:6573-99062 GCF_984505615.1 Alteromonas sp.
CTACCGGATTGAAGGTGATTATACGAATGCCATTAACAAAGACGCCGCTTTTCGTGTAAACGGCTCCTATGAAGATGCCGGCAGTTTCCGTGATACTGTAGAAAGCAAGAAACTCGCCCTGACACCTTCTGTAACCTATAATTTTGACAGCGATACCAGTGTTACCTACGAACTGGAACTGTTGGATCAGGAAGCGCCGTTTGACCGCGGTATTCCGGTTCTCAACTACGAATTTGGTGCTGTACCCATAGAAAACTTTTATGGTGAACCAAACGACGGTCCCATGCAAATTGAGGCACTGGGCCATCAGTTAACAATTCAGAACCGCATTAACAGCGACTGGAATTTACTGGTTGGTCTGAATTACCGTGAGTCTACATTCGAAGGCTATTCCACAGATATCGAGCTTTCTGCCGGACGTCAATTGTTGTACACAGACGGTGAAACAGTTTCACGTCAGCGACGTTACCGTAATTATGAAGCGGACGATCTCTCCGGTCGTTTTGAGTTCAGCGGCACAGTAGAAGCTGCAGGCCTGACCCACCACATTCTCTTTGGTGCTGATGCCTACGATTACCAGTTAGACCAAATCCAGCAACGCTGGAGAACAGCCTGGCGTACAGGCGACACTACCTACTCTGTCGATTTGCAAAATCCGGTTTACGGACAGGAATTACCGGAAACATCTCCCATGTGGGATAACCGTGAAGAACAGAGCGCATACGGGCTTTACTTTCAGGATCAGATTGACTTAACAGAAAGCTGGAAACTATTGGGTGGCATACGTTTTGACGATTTCGAGCAAACCTTTTACACATACCTGACTGACACAGTTGCAGAGCAATCGCAAACGGCGCTCAGCCCACGTGTAGGTCTGGTGTATGAAATGTCTCCTCTTTATACCTTTTATGCCAGTTATTCTGAAGGGTTCAGACCAAACTCAGGTGCAGACATTAACGGCATGGCTTTCGAGCCGGAAGAAAGTAAATCTTATGAAACGGGCATGAAATTCAGCAATGAAGATGAAAGTTTCAGTGGTACGGTTGCACTTTTCCGTGCTGAAAAAACGAATGTACTCACAGCGGACCCTGTGAACTCAGGCTATTCAGCCGCACTTGGTGCAGCGGAAAGTCAGGGTGTTGAAATCGACATTAATGCTTTTATAGGCGCTGATACTACGCTGACGCTTGCTTACGCATACGTGGATGCAGAAACGTCGAATGATATTATCAATTTTGACTGGGGTGTTGAAATTCCCGCAGGCAGTCAGTTAATTAATATCCCAAAAAATAAAGCTAACCTCACTGCCATGCACTTTTTAAATGTGGCCGGACACGACGCTAAAATCGGCGCCAGTGTAACCTATGTCAGTGACAGATTAGGTGAGACCATCGATCCGGATTATGTGCTGCCCGCCTATACCACGGTGAAGCTGTTCGGCAGCATAAGCTTCTCTGAGCAGCTGTCGGTCAACGCCGATATTGATAACCTGTTCGATAAGGAATACTACGCCAGTTCCTACTCCGCACTGTGGACCCAGCCGGGACCTCCCCGTACAGCAAGGATCAGTGTGAACTACGCGTTTTAAGTAGCAGATTATGCTGGTAAGCGTTGCTTTACGTTACTTAATACAGGTAACGTAAAGCCAGTTAAGTAGTAATCGGAGTATTTTATGGCGGGTACAAAGCTGGATCGTATCGACATCAACATTCTGGCCGAATTGCAGAAAAACGGCCGTATCACCAACACAGACCTGGCTGATGCTGTGGCATTGTCTCCGAGTCCCTGTCTTGCGAGGGTCAAGCGGCTTGAGAAAGCCGGTTACATCACCAGTTACAATGCAAAAATCGCCCTGCACAAATTAGGCGAAACAGCGACGGTATTTACCGAAGTAACGCTGGCAGATCACCACATGGAAGATTTTGCCAAGTTCGAACGGAATATCCGCACTATCGACGAGGTGATTGAATGCCACCTGATCAGTGGCGGATACGATTATCTGCTTAAGTTTGTGACCCGGGGTATTTCTCACTACCAGTCACTGATGGAAGAAATTCTGGAAGCCGATTTCGGGATATCCAAATATTTTAGTTACATCGTGCTGAAATCCCCCATCGAAAAATTGCATTATCCTCTGTCTACTTTATTTAAACCGGAAAAATAACGTGCCGCTGACGCTACTCTATAAAGGACCCGCTGCCCGCGGAGAATGCTGGCAAACAGCAATGGCTAAGGCGTTACCGGAAGTAAACTGGCTGACCTGGCCGGATGTGCCCGATGATAGTGCCGTGGACGGTATTATCACCTGGACGCTGCCGGAAAATGCGTTGTCGCGGTTTACAAATTTGAAAGCGATTTTCTCCGTTGGTGCCGGGGTAGATCAGTTCTCTCCGGCATCACTTTCTTCTGATATAAAGCTGGTAAGAATGGTCGATCCGGCCATCGCTCAGCAAATGAAGACCTATGTTGCCTATGCCGTGTTAATGCTGCACAGGCAACATCTGGACTATGCACAGGAACAACAACGTAAAACCTGGTCTCCCCTGCCTGTGGCCCTGCCACATGAATGCACAGTGGGTATTCTGGGCCTTGGAAATCTGGGCAATGAAGTCGCCACCATGCTTTCCGGGCTGGGCTTTACGGTAAGAGGCTGGAGCAGAAGCGCTAAAAACTTACCGAAAATTACGACATTTCATGGTGAAGAAAGTCTTCCGGCATTTCTTTCCGGATGTCATGTGCTGGTTTGCTTACTGCCACTCACAGAGCAGACACGGGGCATTCTTAATCATGACACGTTGTCGGCACTACCGGCCGGAGCGTCATTGATCAACACCGGACGGGGTGGACATCTGGTTGAAAAGGATTTGCTGGCCTTACTCGACAACGGTCATTTAAATTACGCCGTGCTGGATGTGTTCGAACAGGAGCCGTTACCAGAGTCACACCCGTTCTGGGCGCATCCGAAAATTCATATTACTCCCCACATCGCTTCATCGACAAGCAATGACACTGCTGCTTTGCAGCTTGTTGCTAACATAAAACGCTGGCTCAATGATGAAGCTATGGAAGGGGAAGTGGATTGCAGGCAAGGCTATTAGCCCTGCCTGCATGTGACAATTTGAAAAGAATAGAGCACCCTCTTCAAACTAAGCGGAATATTCAGGATTCCACGGCAGATTTAATCACATCTTTCGTCAGCGGTTTAACCAGGTGTTTTTCAAAACCGGCGTTTTTGGAGTCTTCCAGATAGCGGTCTGATCCCCAGCCACTTTGTGAATAAAACTTGACCTGATACGCCTCCGGCTGAATCTTCAGCACCTTACACAATTCATAGCCGTCAATGCCGGGCATGCCGATATCTAAAAACACACAGTTGGGTCTGAATGCCCTGAATGTTTCCAGCGCTTTAGTCGGGTCTGACACGCCTTTGGTTTTGTATCCCATGGACTCGGCCAGCATGCAATAGGTATCAACAAGGTCTGCATTATCGTCGACAAACATTACCCTGGTTTCTAACGTGACCTCATCTTCGTCAGAACCCACGGTGGTTTCATCATAGGCAATACGCGAAATTGGAAGACGGATAAAGAAGGTGCTCCCCTTGCCCGTGCCTTCACTTTCTACGCGGATATCGCCATGGTGCAGAGCCACAAGCTTGCTCACCAGAGTCAGACCGATCCCCAGCCCGCCCTTAGTATGGGTAGAATGGGCTTCAATTTGCGTGAACATATTAAACACATCTGCAAGCCGTTCCTGAGGGATCCCCATGCCATTATCGGCGATTTCCACCACAACCAGTGAGCCTTCTCCCCGCACCAGGATGCGAATATGTCCGCCATCTTCTGTATATTTGGCAGCATTATGAATGATATTGGAGAATATCTGGCTGAGCCTTGCTTTATCGCCGTAAACAGTGACATGCTCATTCGGGTATTCCACATCAATATGATGATTTTTAGCAGTAAGATGTTCGTTGACCATTTCCAGTGACTGGGAAATCACTTCATGAATAAGTAGTTTTTCGAACTCCAGTTTTACTTTCCCCTGCGTGATCCGCGACACATCCATGAGGTCGTTGACCAATTTGGACATGTAGTTTGCCTGACGACTTATAATGGCTGTCACACGCTTTCTGGTGGCTTCGTCGTCTACGGATTCCAGGATACTGGCACCGGACGTAATCGGCCCTAACGGATTGCGCAACTCATGGGCCAGCGTAGCGAGGAATTCGTTGCGGTAGCGATCCTGTTTTTCAAGCTCCTGAATACTGATATGCATTTTTTCCTGCACATCCAGTGCGTATACCAGGAACATACGATTCAGCCGGTTTGCTGTTTCAATATCGGCTTTGTCGAAGGCATGTGAATACCCGTTAATACGACGTTCGTTCACGGCAAAAGAGGTTCTGGGTTTTAACCGCTCCTCTTTAGGCGCATCTTCGTCTTTTTCATTTTCAACACCAACCCAACGCTGAATACGCGTCGTTTCCTTCCGGAACCATGCCGTAAAGTAGCGTTTCTTTTCGAACAATGGGATGATCATGATCCCCGCGATGCCAAGCTCACGGGCTTCCGGCCACTCTTCATAGAGGTGGTCATTGGTATAGGGAAAGCCGTAACTGTGACTCACCTTAGTAAAAATAGATTTAACCAGTTCAACAGGCAGAACGTTCCCTAAAGAGATGGTTTCGTACTGAGAAAAATACAAAAAACCATCTGAATTTAACGCATCGAGAAACGCTTTCTCACCGCTTTTCACGACTCTGCCAATAGGGTTTGAGGGCCCGATTTTGTCCAGCATTAAATCAACGGCTTTATCCGTTTCTTCTTTTTTAATACGGGCAATTTCTTCTTCTTTCGCCCGCAAATGCCAGCTGAAAAGCTGACTTAAGTTCTCACATTGCAGGCGCACATCCTGAGGAATATAGCAAGGTTCGCGGTGATGGCAGGATATCAGTCCGTACAGCTCACCTTCGGTTACCAGAGAGACGGAAAAAGAGGCCCGCAGCCCCTGGTTACGGATGTACTGCAAATGAACAGGGGAAAAACGGCGCAGCAGAGAGCGGGTTAAATCCAGCGGTTCACGGCCGGTTTCTTCGCGCGACGGGATGAGTTCAGAGGCAGGTAATTCTGTATCCGGTGTCAGACGAACCCAATTAGTTTTATACAGCTCCCTCGCCTGTTTGGGAATATCAGTAGCTGGAAAATAGAGGTCCTGATATGAAGACATATCTTCCGCTTTTGCTTCTGCGATTACCTTACCGGAAAAATCGTCATTAAACTTATACAGTACTACTCTGTCCATGTTGGTGAGGTAGCGGATAGTTGATACCATTTCCGCAGCCATTTCATTTAACGTGGACATTTCTTTAAAACGGGGAGCCACAGACATGGAATACAGTTTAATAAACTGCTCTGCGCTGTACGTATCACGGAATTCAGTAGCCGGTTCCAGTTCAACCACGTAGTGATCTCCACTGTTATAAACTACTGCAAGATATTCGGCTTCGGCCCCTTCACAAAGCAACTTTTCATTTAACCGTATCTTAATAGGCAGCCTGATGTTGTTTTTTGAGACACGCTCAAAGGTATCCGTCAGAAATGATTTACTGTCAGTTTCCGGAGAGAGCAAAGACAGAAAAGCTTTACTTATAATAGAGTCAGCGAACAGGTTTTTTATATTCTCACTGACTATCGATACATCTAACGTCTCTTTCCCGAACGCGATGAGGAAGCCGTAACTCTGAATAGTTTCAGGGATATGGATAGGTTCATCTTCACAACGTTGAAATGAAAATGACGAATTTTGTGTTTGCATCGATACCCCTCTGCAAAGATATTTCATTAGACAAAAGTCTAATACGGAGAAACACGCTAACACATCGACACTCAAATTGATAAGAAAAAGGGAAATGAAAGCCTGCTTTATAGCCCGGCAACCTGTACATACGACGATTTCCGGTTTCAAACAACAGGAATGCTCATGTAGATGTTTCAGGGGGTATGAAATTGCTACCCTGAAAGGGATAACCATTTTGCTATTGAGTCTATAAAACATCTTATACCGGGCCACGTTCAAATACTCCCTCCACCGCGCTGTCCGCCTGCTGTGTGGCCTTTATACAAATGTTCTTTTTTATGGTCTGGTCATTTTTACAAGAAGGAACAAAAGATGCTTTTGAGAGATGATTTTAAAGTCCCGTAAATTAATAAAGGTAATGCAAAATGTCAGAAAATAGTAATATTGAGCTACAGGATCCACGCTATAAGTTTGACTCAGGTAATACCCGAAAAAATACTGGGCAACCTGACCCGGCATTGGATGCTAAATTGAAACCGGAAGCTGATCATGGAGAGTCGGACTATGTGGGATACGGCAGGCTTAAAGGCAGAAAAGCTTTAATTACCGGCGGTGATTCAGGTATCGGTAGGGCTGTAGCAATAGCCTATGCAAGAGAAGGCGCTGACGTAGTCATAAATTATCTTGAGAGTGAACGTATCGATGGTGAAAACACCCTTGCTATTTTAAAACAGGAAGGTATAAGTGCCTTTGCTATAGAAGGGGATTTGAAGGACGAAAAATTCTGTAACCAACTCGTCCGGGAAGCAGCCAATTCACTCGGTGGTTTGGATATCATTGTAAACAATGCCGGCAAGCAAATTTTTGTAGAAAATATTGAGGATCTGAGCACGGAACAATTTCGTTCAACCTTTGAGACCAATGTATTTTCAATGTTCTGGATAACAAAAGCTGCTGTCCGTTTTCTCCCCCCCGGTTCAAGTATAATTAACACTACATCAATACAGTCTTATCAACCTTCCGCCGGCTTACTGGACTACGCTTCCACGAAAGGAGCAATCACATCCTTTACAAAAGCTTGCGCAAAAATGCTCATTGAAAAGGGCATAAGGGTAAATGGTGTTGCTCCGGGCCCGATATGGACCCCGTTGCAACAAAGCGGAGGTCAGCCTGCCGACAAACTGGAAACTTTCGGTCAGAACACGCCCATCGGACGCCCCGGGCAACCTTCCGAGCTCGCTTCCATTTATGTTTATCTTGCGTCCGGTGAATCCAGCTACGTCACTGCAGAAATCATGGGCGTAACCGGCGGCCAACATTTACCATAATGATGAGTGATACGTTGCTGTTATTCCTTAATCTGGCAGGGATCGGATTTTTTGCCATCTCCGGCACGCTTCTGGGCGAAAGGAAAAGTGTAAACGGTTTTGGTATTACTGTACTCGCCACATTGACGGCAACAGGTGGCGGAACAATCCGCGACCTGTTGCTCAATAAACCTGTGTTTTGGATCGAGGACTCCATCTATCTGCTTACCAATTTTGTAGCAATTATGGTGAGTATTCTGTTTATCCGCCGCTTTCCTTCACCGGACAACCGGTATTTTCTTATAGTCGATGCAGCAGGCCTCGCTCTGTTCAATATTATCGGTATTTTTAAGGCCACTCAGGCAGGTGCAGATTTAGTGGTGGCATTGACAATGGGTGTTATCACCTCGGTCTTCGGGGGAATTTTGCGGGACGTAATTTGCAGAGAAGTGCCGGTTACGTTGAAGAACCAGCTGTATGCCACAACCTGTATAGCCGGCGGGCTGACCTATGTCGTTACAACGAATTTAGGTTGGAACACTTATATTTGTGTAGGTATGGCTTTCAGCACCACGTTTGTCATGCGTATGTCTGCAATATATGAAGGATGGCGACTGCAAATTTTTAGTCAAAAGTCTAATGGCTGATTTAAATAGCTACTGCTAGATTCAATGTGGGCTATAGATTAGGTGTGTTTATGAGCAGTAAGATTGAAAGTCCCGCAAGTAATCAAAAAATGTCAGTTTTAGATGGCGTCTCATTCTTTTGTAAAAGTAAACTTGTTCACATTAAAGAGTTTACCGGAGATGTGATTGGCAATAATCTCGAAGCCACATTGACTGATTCCGGCCGTGTCCGTTTTGTATCTGCAGGCCATAATGTACTGGCAGTATCGATGATATCTAATTTTGTCAGTCAGCGATTTTTACTCAAGTTTAATGAGAATAAGTGGGTAATAGAGTCTGAAGAGGCTGCATAAATCACATACAGCCGTTTATCTGTAAAATCAGATAATTTCGTATTGGATGGGTTTATATTTGAAATTGTTCGACTCGCCGGCAGAACAGGCTGTCAGCCCTACTATCATATCCATTTTAGCTTCGAAAACTGTGTAATCGCCCTGCCCGGATTTTGGTGGCAACACACTTAATTTGCCGTTTTTAGCAATTTCTACATTCATAAATGTGTTAAAAGTTGTTCCGATAAGATGAGCAGGTATACCGTATTCCCTGAATGCGTTTACGAGGTTACCGTGGCAGCCGGGTACCGGCTCTTCTTCGGGGTAAAAATGTATAAAAGTGTCCACGCTGCAAGGAGTAAGCAAAAAGTCGTGGTCTTCAACGGTGTCCTCACAAATTTCAAACATCACATGACTTTCATTTGAATATAAAAGCGATGACTTTCCGAAATTAACGCTTTCATTGTAGTCGAGAGAGCGACCTGAAGATAAGTACTCATTATGATTGTCGCTGTTAAAAGCGTACAAGTCTGCTACCTGCTCGCCTTCGGGATCAATCACTTTCAACTTCTGTCCTTTCTTAAGTTCAAACGCTACACCACTTCGCGGTGGAATCGTGTTAATCATAATTTGTCCTTCCTGAAATTAAACGGGCATTGCCAGTTGCCCTCTAAAAGTCTTCCGCTGTACTGCCTGGCTTCTGAATCTGTACCATGATTTTTAAGCATTGGATTAGGTTTGCCATTGAATTCTGCATCTTTTTTCCGGATATGGTCCCTGAAAGCTTCGAACTTTCCTTCATCCCGAAGCTGTTCAAATTGCTGGTGCAGATTGAGAACAATCGCCGGCGAATGAAACCGGCGACTTTTTCGCTTGCTTGCCGGATTTAAACAAATGACAAAAAACGCTTTCCCTCCCAGGCTGTAACCAAAATCTGGTTTTTCCGGGTTATAGCTCACGGAGTCGTCCCAACTGTGTAACGCGATATCGATATCATGCAGTTGCTGTAATTTATTCCACAACATTTTCTCGTATTCTCTTTCACTGCAGTCGTCGGGTGTGTCGAAGGCGAGCACGAGGGATGAAAACATATGTTGCCGTATATCAAACTGCTCGATGAACCGGTAGATTTGATCAAGTATGTCGGGATTTTCCCGTTCATCGGTAAGAGAGGAATATAACCGGACGGTAATTTGCTTTTTGTTAAGAGCTGTTCTGGCTCCGGCACAAGGAAAACCCTGTTGTAAGATGAAGTCTTTTACTGAGTGGCGGGCATCAACACTATCAATCAACATTGCTGACTTCTCCCGCAACTCTTATCAGCCGGCTGAGTTTGAGATTTATCAGCCGGGTTGCAAAGGCAGAAATTACAAAAAAGTAAAAAATTTGTCTCTCGCTTCATAGCAAACCCTCATCCCGAATAGTTGCGAAGGGCCCTGCAAATATTTAGCCGCTGAGGAAAAATGCAAAATAACAAATTATAATCAACCACTTAATGAATTAGTTCAGAATCATACAAAATGAGGTTGTAGAAAATTTTTTCGCGGAACATGAATTTTTTTCAGTTTATTGCGGTTATCAATACAACCCAATTTTATTACAACTGAATAATAATCTTTTAAACACATATGAACGTAGAGGACAGGTTGGCTTAAAGAGAAAAAGGATATTAACATGAAAAATGCGGATGTTATTCCTGCGACTTATGCTTTTCCGGGCTCTGCCGCAGAGCAAATTTTACAAATAAAGCAGGAGAGGATTTGGATTGAGAGTTTTCGCACTTGCTCTGCATGCAATAGTGTAGGAGAAACACTGACATTATACCGGTTTCATGACGGTAGTCAGATCCTCCTCGATTCAGCATTTCCCTTTCCCCGCCCTGTCTTATCTGAACAAGACGATTAAACCTGTGATGCGGAACCCTCAGTGGTTCCGCGTTTCCCTGCAATGATTACAGTACTTTCCGCAAATTTTCCATTTCACATTTTATGGCAAGTACGGTTAATTAATAAAAAACCTTCATATTTCAACAGCTTTTCTAGTGGTATACATGTTGCTGATTGCTCACACAAGCAATTCAGGATCAGGACTACACCCATGTTAAAAATTACAGCGATATATACAGAACAAGCATTGCAGGGAGAAGTTGATCAATCCGGTCTGTACGACTCTTTGAAAGCATTCTTGAACGCATTTCACGGAGGGACTGCTGTTATAGTGACAAAAGCTGAATCGGGCAAAATACAGGACAAATTGGCAAATCAACATTGGTGTAAAGACAGATGTTTTATTGTGCCTTATGCGGGTAAATGCCCGGCCCTGGCATTCTGTCATGGCCTTGCTTATTGTTCTGAAGGCTATTTCACCATCCCCCAACTTTCTGCTTCTGACTTTACTTATTCAGTACACAAAATCGCTGATGCAGCTGGCCATTCACCTGTCATCACTCTGACCACCAGCGGACAGTCAAATCATAAACTCAGCACCCGGGAGTTTCTTTCTGGTCCTCTGGCATTCAGTTCTGCATTGCTGGCCAGTTATCCTATTCGACGGGCAACTCCGGAAGGACTTGAAAAATGGCTCAGCACCATTATTGAAAATGAGCCCGTAGCGGATGCCTGCCAGATGTCAGAAGCTCAGTCTTTAAAGGTTGCGTAGACTTAACCGATAGATGGAACACAGGTGATGCCGGGATGAGTAGCCATATTAAAAAATTAGGTATAGTCGGAGCAGGACCTGCAACAGTATATTTGTTGCACTATTTGAGCTCCCTGAATGAACAGTATTCCATTACCATACTGGAGCACCAGCCTGATGCAGGGCGCGGCCTGCCCTATTGTCAGGCAAACTCACCCTACTCGCTACTTTCAAATTTGTTGCCGGATGAAATTCCTCCTACTGTTAAAAGCTTCCGGGAATGGTGTTCGGACAATAGCATCGCTTTAAAAGATGAGCCGGTTCCCCGCTATCTTATCGGACAATTCCTGCATTGGAGTCTTACCCGTCTGATAAACCAAAGACCCGGTGTTACGCTTATCAGTTCATGCCGTGTCAAATCAGTAAATCTCAATAATTGCGGCACCTTCACGGTTTTCACAGATACTTTTGAGCAATTGGAGTTTGATGATTTAGTGCTCAATACTGGTCATGGAATTACACCCACGGGATCTGACGTGCAGTTTGCTTACCCTCTCAATGAATTGAAAATAAAAGAAACTGTCAAACACGTAAACTTAATTGGTAGTTCTATGACAGCCATTGATTGCGCATTATTTCTTGCTCAAAAGTATGGCTCTTTTCAGTGTGAATCAGATAAGTGGATTTATATACCTTCGAAGCCAGTCGAAATAAAAATGCATTCTACGTCAGGACTGTTTCCCTTACCTTTTTTCCGTAGCCGGAATCTCCAGCCAGAAATAAAAAAACTGATCGAAGCCAGTGACTTGAGCGGAACTTCCAGACGTTCACTGGACCGGTTATACCGGACTGTTCTGCTGCGATTGCTGAAAAAATATGCTCCTCGTATTTATCACCAAAGCAATACAAGAAATTTCCGGGAGTTTATACAAAAATGGCAAAGCTCTGTATTTCATCAGCGTGCTGATACTTCTTTAAAACTTGGTATGTTCATGAACCACAGATGTGAAGAATTCTCTGTAGTGCTGGCGATATTCGAAGTATTTTTTGACAGTCTATGTGACTTAAAAATCACTTTTTCTCCGGAAGACCAGACATTTATTTCAAGCGTTTGTATTCCGTTTCTGGCAAAAAATAATGGCGCTTTGCCTTCCACTTCAGCAAATAAAATTCTGGCTCTGATGGAATCCGGCACTCTCTCTATTGAACGGGTTCAAAAAACGTCGTCTGAGCCGCAGTTACCGGGAATTGATGGCACCACAGTGACCATCGATTGCAGGGCTGCAGGCAAAACACAAAGGGACCCTTTGATACAAAACCTGGCTGGTAATGGCCTCGTCAGGTTATCCGGACAAACAAACTCCCGAAATATAAAACGGATAGAAACAGATAATGAATATCGCGCCTACATATCGTCAGGGACTCAGGCCACTATATATGTAAGCTCTGCTCCATTACTTCGTGCGACATCAAATACATTGCCGGGAATGTCAGTAACGGCAAACATAGCAAAGTCTATCGCAGATTCCTTAGCTGGCGCCAATCAAAAGGAGTGCGCCTGATTAATCAGACGAACTGATGCGCAGCCATACCTGCCGGTACAACACCGACAGTCTTTAGAACGTGAAACACGTGCGACAAAAAATGTTAACACTGCTCTTCATTATATACACACACATACACTTTTTTATAAGTTTCTATCGTCCGCCACGTACCACGGTAACCGTCTTCCATGAAAAATGTATCGCCAGCACTGTATCGCTTCGGCTCACAACCGTCTTCGGTGAGTTCGATTTCACCTTCAATCATGTAGCAAAATTCTAGCATGCCATTTTTGGCCGAGCGGTTAACTCCGGGTTCGCCGGACATCACACCAATTTTCACTTTTTTAGAAGCTGACAAGTAAGGCGCCCACAATTGTAAAAGCGGATTACCTTCCAACAGGATGTCAGGATTCACAAAACGTTCTTCCGGACTCTCTGCAGGGGACTGCTCAACGGTATTCAGTAAAGTCATAATGATTCCATGTAAATTGTTGGCAGAAATTCTATCCCGGCTCTTCCCGCAGATTAGCCTCTTCACTTCCGGTGTTAAGGCATAAAATAGTTAAATCCGCGGTCAAATCTGCTTATTTCGCTGAAAACCCTGAAGGGATTCACACGCTTTGACGCAACAGGTGAAACCGGCAATGTTATCAGGAGGTGAACTAATCCTTACCGTGCGCTGTACCCATCATCTGAAGGCTGTCTTTAAAGGCACGAAGATGCACTGTCATTGCTAAGGATAAGATATGAAAGAAAAGGCGACCCGCTCCACCATACTCATTCCGGTATTCTTGCCGGCTGTTACCATTATCTTATTGCTGGTCGCCGGCACCATCAGTAATCCGGAATTAGCCGGAGAAGCTTTTGACAGCACGTTAGCGTGGATCACCAAAACCTTTGGTTGGTTTTACATGCTGTCAGTCGCACTGTTTCTTATGTTCATTGTGGCGGTGGCTGCCTCGGGTTGGGGAAACATTAAACTCGGGCCGGATCACGCCGAACCGCAATACAGTTTTCCTGAATGGTTTGCCATGCTGTTTTCAGCCGGGTATGGCGTTGCCCTTCTCTACTTCGGCGTTGCTGAGCCGGTGTTGCATTATGCCTCGCCACCGGCCGGCGCACCGGAAACCATTGATGCCGCTAAACAGGCGATGCAAATTGCTTTCTTTCACTGGGGATTTCATATCTGGGCCATTTACGGCCTTGTAGGCCTGGTGCTGGCTTATTTCGCATTTCGTCACGGGTTGCCCTTGTCTATCCGCTCGGCCCTGTACCCGCTTATCGGCGATAAAATTTATGGTCCCCTCGGACATGCCGTAGACATTTTCGCGATTCTGGGCACGCTATTCGGTATTGCCACCACCCTTGGCCTTTCAGTAACGCAAATTAATGCCGGGCTGAACTATCTGTCATCCGACATTCCCATCAATACCACCGTGCAGATCATTACCATTGCAATGATTACACTGGCAGCAACGGTATCGGTAGTTGCCGGGATGGACAAAGGTGTGAAGCGCTTATCAATATTGAACATGGTTCTGGCGGTCTCTCTCATGAGTTTTGTTTTTGTGCTTGGCGAGACGGTTCATATCCTCGAGTCTTATTTACAAAATACCGGCAGTTACCTGAACGGCATTGTGGCCCGGACATTTAATATTCAGGCGTACAGCCGCAGTGACTGGATTGGCAACTGGACCTTGTTTATCTTCGGCTGGACGATTGCCTGGGCGCCTTTTGTGGGCATGTTTATCGCCAAAATTAGCCGTGGCCGTACTATCCGTCAGTTTGTTGTCGGTGTAATGCTTGTACCTACCCTGTTTACCTTTTTGTGGTTTTCGGTATTCGGTGATACAGCACTCAACGCCATTATGAACGAGGGGGTCACCAGCCTTATTTCGGAAGTACAGGCAAACCACGCCATCGCATTGTTCAAGCTGTACGATCAGTTACCGCTATCGTCATTACTATCGGCGCTCACTGTGGTGCTCATCATTACCTTTTTTGTCACCTCATCAGATTCAGGTTCGCTGGTTATTGATTCGCTGGCTTCCGGCGGCAACCCTCACAGTCCGGTGTGGCAACGTGTATTCTGGGCCTTCCTGGAAGGGACTGTGGCAGCAGTACTATTGTTGGCCGGCGGTCTGAGTGCTCTGCAAACCATGACCATTGCCAGTGCACTGCCTTTTGCTGTGATCATGCTGCTGGCAGCAACCGGCCTGTGGCGGGCGCTGGTTATCGAGGGCTACAGAAATAACAGTCTTCAGGCGCATACGCTGAACAAAAATAACCGTAGCGGTTCCCAGTGGCAACGCCGGCTGGCGTCTATGGTGGATTATCCTGATAAACAAACCGTGCATAATTTTATTAAGGATACCGTCGTACTTGCCATGAATGATGTCCGTGATGAGCTTAAATCGAAGGAATGGCATGCCGGTGTAACCTTTGATGAGGAATTAAGCCGTGCATGGTTAACGGTTGAGCGTCACGACCACATGGATTTTGTGTACGATATTCGTATGACAGAACATCTGGTACCGGGCTTCAGCTACGCTGAACTTAAACCTGAAGAGGATGAGTCGGAAAAATATTACCGTGCGGAGGTATTTTTGCGCCGTGGCGGCTTGTCATACGATATTTACGGATACGCGAAAGACAACATCGTTAAAGATATTCTTGATCAGTTTGAAAACTATCTGCACTTTCTGGACAACAGCCCGGGCGAATTGCCGTGGAACATGGATGATCACGACGATATGTTGAAAAAGCCGGAACAGTAAAAAGGACGAGAACCCGCTACTTTGAAGAACACCGGTCTGCGCTTTGCACACCGGTGTTTTTATCTACCTGTGAGCGTCAGGATTCAGCTTTATTTTCACGGATAAACCAGGGATAGAAAACGGGCAGAACTACCAGCGTTAACAGTGTGCTGGTGATCAGTCCACCAACGACTACCGACGCTAACGGTTTCTGAATTTCAGCACCAATACCATTGGACAGCAGCATAGGCACCAGACCCAGCGCAGATGTTGCTGCCGTCATCAGAACCGGTCGCAATCTGGATGCTGCACCGGCCAGTACACTTTGGCCGAGATCTGTACCGCTCTGCCTGCGCTGATTGATGCTTTCCACCATGACCACACCATTCAGAACTGCAACCCCGAACAAGGTAATAAAGCCAACTGAACTGGGCACAGACAAATAATGCCCGCTGACAAACAATGACAGCACGCCACCCACAGCCGCCAGCGGCACGTTCAGCATAATAAGCAACACCCAGTCCACACGCTTAAACGCAAAGAACAGTAACAGCGCAATGAGCACCAGTGACAACGGCACCACCACCGACAAACGCTGCATGGCCCGTTGCTGGTTTTCAAACTGACCACCAATCTGCACGGTGTATCCGGCGGGTAACATCACTTTGCTGTCGATCTGCTGGCTGATATCAGCAACCACGCTGCCCATGTCACGGCCTTCCACGTTGGCCTGAATAACCACCCGCCGCTGAACATCATCCCGGCGGATTTGAGGCGGGCCTGATTCAATTTC
Organism: Alteromonas sp.; assembly: GCF_984505615.1. Lineage (NCBI taxonomy): Bacteria > Pseudomonadati > Pseudomonadota > Gammaproteobacteria > Alteromonadales > Alteromonadaceae > Alteromonas > Alteromonas sp. Next base: position 22,368 of record NZ_CFHOXV010000008.1, read on the forward strand.
GATACTTGCCACATCTTTCAGGCGCACCCTCGCCCCCTGAGCGGATAACAGACGTAATTCCTCCAGAGCGGGAATGTTGTCACGATAAGGGCCGGCGAACCGCACCATAATATCGTAACGTTCGTTACCGTTAATGATCTGACCGGCTTCCTGACCGCCAAGTCCCTGCTGTACCAGCCCCATCACATCAGCCACATTCAGACCGTACTGGCTGAGCGCCCGCCTGTCGGGACGGATAACCAGCTGGGCTTCACCGGATATTTGTTCAAGGGCTACATCCCGTGTTCCGGCAACCTGCGCAACCACATCGTTGATTTGTTGCCCGTAGCTGGCCAGTTCTGCAAGATCCGGCCCGAACAACTTAATAGCAAGCTGCGCTTTAACGCCGGATAACAGTTCGTCCACACGGGTGGCAATGGGTTGAGAAAAGTTAAAGAGTAAGCCCGGATGAATTTCCAGCTTTTCTTCCATGTGTTTTTGCAGGCCGGTACGGGTATCCGCTGTTGTCCAGGACGATTGGGGCGTCAAGCCGATATAGATTTCAATATTGTTTACCGGCTCAGGGTCACCACCAATTTCAGCCCGGCCTATCTTACTCACCGCATAGGTGACTTCCGGAAACTCCAGCAATAAGGCTTCCAGTTTCGGGGCCACGTCCAGTGCGGTTTGCAAGCTGGCAGACGGCGCCAGCGTCACCCGCAGATTAATTGTCCCCTCTTCCAGCTCCGGTGCGAATTCGGTGCCCAGGCGTGGAATAATGAACGCAGTGATCACCAACAAGCCCGCCATACCGGCAACGAGCAGTTTCCGTCGATGCATTGCTTTTTCAAGCAATGCTTTGTAGCGCAATTCCAGACTGTTCAGGATCCGGTTTTCCCGCACACGTACGGGTCTGAACGACAACACGTACGTCGCCAGAACGGGTACAAAAATCAGTGCCACAATGACCGCGCAAATCAGTGCCAGCATAATGGCTACGGCCATGGGCTGGAACAACTTGGCTTCCACCCCTTCAAAGCTGAATAATGGGGTAAACACCACCAGAATGATGAGTGTAGCGAAGAATACAGGCCGCGCGACTTCTTTGGTGGCCATAACCACTGAATCCGCCATGGATTTTCCGGGCTGTTCACGCAGCCGTTGATAAAGGTTTTCAACTACCACCACCGAACCGTCTACCAGCATACCGATGGCCACGGCAATACCGCCGAGGGACATTAAGTTTGCCGAAATGCCCAGCAAACTCAGCACACTGAGTGCGAAAGCAATGGAAACCGGAATCGACAGCAATACCAGGAAAGTAGCGCGGGCGCTGAGCAGGAATAAGGCCAAAACCACAACAATGAAGCAGAATGCCAGAATTAATGCCTGAACCACCGTGCCGACCGCCTGATGGATAAGATCAGCCTGATCGTAATAAGGCTCAAAGGTGACACCTTCCGGCAGGGCCTTTTCGATGACGGGCAACCGCGCATTAATTGCATTGATTGTCGCGTTAGTGTTGGCCCCCATTCTTTTCAGCACAACGCCTGAAACCACTTCACCACGATTAATGATCCGGCCGTTGTCGTCTTTGACTGACATGGTTACCGCACCCTGACGGATCTCGGCGCCCATTTCGACATTTGCCACATCACCTACGGTGACCAGCGCCTGCCCCTCGTTTTTAAGCGGGATCTGGCGCATGGCGGCCAGTGCGTCTTCGCCACTACCCAGCCAGCCGGTCCCTCTGATAACAAGCTGTTCCGGGCCACGGTCCAGATACCAGCCGCCGGCGTTATTGTTATTTTTCTCCAGTGCGCTAATCACGTCCTGTTGAGTAAGGTTGTAAGACAACAGCCGGTTTGGATACACGTTTACCTGGTACTGCCTCACCTCACCGCCGAAAGACAACACATCAGTGATCCCGTCAACGGGCATCAGCAACAGTTTCAGCAAGTAGTCGTTCAAACTGCGCAGTGCTTTACTGTCATAACCGGAGCCCGGTTCTGCAATCAGCAAATACTGATAGACCTGCCCTAACCCGGACGTATTCGGGCCGATAACCGGTTCTCCCACACCTTCAGGGATCATTTGTGCCGCCAGTTGCAGGCGTTCAAAAACCAGTTGTCTGGCAAAATAAATATCGGTGCCTTCCTTAAACACCACCGTAATACCGGACAAACCGGTTTTAGAAATGGACCGCACCTCTTCCACATCGGGCAACGCATACATCACAGCCTCAACCGGATACGTAATGAGTTGCTCAACCTCTTCAGCAGCGAGGCCGGGGGCTTCAGTATTAATTGCCACCTGAACATTGGTGACGTCCGGAAACGCATCAAGGTTTAATTGCGGTACCATGGTGGCGGCTAATCCGCACAGTGCAATGAGCGCAAGTAAAAACAGTGCGCGCAGACGCACCACATTATCAATCATGTTACTAAACACGGCGCTCTCCTAGTGATTATGCGGGTCAAAACCGCCTTTAGCGATTTCAGATGCCACAAAGAATGCGCCGGATGACACATAGATAACACCGGATTCAACACCGGAAATTTGCTGAAATTCACCGAATCTTTTACCTAATGTCACGGTTTGTGCCTGCAACGTGCCGTCCTCACCGGTAACAAATATTTGCCACTCACCGTCTGCATCACGCATCAGCGCAGACTCAGGTACAGCGAGAATATTTTCAGCAAAAGGTGACTGAAAATAGATATCGGCAAACATGCCGGCATGAAATTGATGGCGCAGATTATTCAGATCCATCCTTACCACCCGTGTGCGGGTTTGCGGATCGATGGTATGGGCTTCCTGAGTGATAGTAGCAATGGCCCGCAGGCCGCCGGCCATGACCACCGCTTCCGTGCCTACTTTCAGCGGCAGATCGTTGTGTGCAGGCAGCCGGGCTTCAACCCACAGTCTTGCTTCATCTGAAATCAGCATCAAAGACTGGCCGGCTTCGATACGCTGGCCCTGATTAAATTCGTCCTGCATCACCACACCGTCAGACAACGCTGAGAGCGTATATTCACCCAGCGGATAGTCGTCCTGTCCGGCAATGGCATCAATAGTATCGTTACGCAGGCCAAACGCTTTCAAACGGCGGCTTGCCGCATTGAATTGCGTCCGCGCACTGACAAAGCGCTTCTCTCCCACCGCCTGCTGACCAAGCTGCTTAACCCGGAACCATTCGGTCGCCGCCTGTTGCAGCGCACTCTGGGCTGTCACCATCTCTTCACTGAACAGGCCCACCAGAGGCTGACCTGCTTTCACGTGCTCACCTAACGCAGCATAGCGTGTGGTAACCACTGAGCTTACCCGTGGCGACACGATGTAACTTTGATAACCGTTGGCTTTAATTTCTCCCGGCGCATAGGCAGAAGCACTTAACGTCTGCAGGTTTAACGTATCTAAACGGATCCCTGCCATTTGCCGTTGAGCCTCAGACAAAACAACTGCTGCTGACTCGCCATGCTCACCATGATGGTCTTCATCGTGCCCGTCTTCGTCATGAACTTTTTCATCATGATTTTCAGCCTGATGCTCCCGCGCTTCTTCGTGTGAATGTTCTTCAGCGTGGCTGTGCTGCTGCGCCGTCGCTGTGAAAGAGAAAAGTATGACTGACAGAGAAAATACCGTGCAACGCAGCGATAACCCCGTAAAGCGGAATAAGTGACTTAATTTAATCATTATCGTGTTCCTTCTGCGCCCGGTTTATGAGCCGGCATTGCGGTAAGTAATGAGGGTAATGTTGCAGTGACCTGCAACCAGGTGAGATGACTTTCTTTAAAGGCGGCTTCCAGCGCCAGTGCGGCCCGTTTGCCCTGACGTAACTGGGTGATCTGATTCTGATAAGCCGCCATGCTTAAATCACCCTGCGCATATCGGGATTGCAATACACTGAATTGCTGATCGAGCTGACCTGCTGCCAGCGCTGAAAACGCTGCCGGTGCTGAAGCGCATTCCGGTACGCCAGAGACACGGCACTTTTTTGTGTCTGTAAGGTGTTTTTAAACATCAGTTCAGCCGACAGCGCCTGCTCATTCGCGGCTGCATTAGCATCACTGAAATCATTACGCCACTGCAGGGGCACAGACACATTCAGTGAAACCAGTCCTTCACCGGCTTGTTTGCCGGCGCCAAGATCAATAACCGGAACGGGCTTATTTCCCTGACGTTCGTTCGCGGCCTGTTGCTTCGCCACCAGCCAGCTGAACCGGGCAACCTGTGATTGCGGTAGAGCCATAATGTCACTTCCCGGCAGCAACGCCGGCTCATCTTGCCAGACAGCATCAGGAATGGCGGGAAAACCCATGTCTCTCACACCCAGTTGTTCCAGTGTTTGCTCTGCCTGCAATACCGCAAAGCTGGCTTCACCTTCCCATACCAGGCTGTCAGCCAGAATCGCCTTCGCAATGGCAACATCGGTTTGTGTAATCTCACCCGCAGCCTGTTGCCGCTCAGACAGAGACAACATGGCATAATCACGGCTCACCTGCTCCGAAGCCAGCGCCAGTGCTTTGCGCGCCAGATAGCCATTGAGCTGCGCATCAACCAGCCGGGCAAGCAACTGATTTGTCAAAGCGGAAAGCTCAGCCTCTGCAAGTGAGAACTGCGCCTCTGCCACATCAGTACGGGTTTGTTTTACATCCCACCAGTCAATCTGCGAGGACAGTCCGATTTGATAGTTGGTTTCTTCCCCTTCCCGCTCCACACTGGTTTGCAGTTCAGGGTTAAAAAGAGGCAGGGATGCGGCTTTACGCCCATACCGGTTCGCTGATACCGCCCGCTGCTGAGCCTGCAACTGCGGGTTTTCGTTTATGGTGCCCAGGGTCATACTGGCCCAGTCTGCAGTTCCAGTGGCAGACGCAGACGGATAAACAATCATGAATGCACAGGCTGCGACAACACGCGCAGCCGTAGTGACACGTTTTTGCATAGTTTTTCTCTTAATTCTGTGATTAACGTTTTCTGTTGACATCAACAGAGCTGTAAACAGGCGCTGTGATTGCGCCGGAATTAAGCAGAAATAGGAGGCCTTAACAGATTGGATAGGTAGCCGTCACCGGCTGAAGAAGGGTTGCCACGGGCAGGAAAACATGATGACCACCATGACAGTGGCAACAATGATGGCAGTCATAGGCACCGCCATCTTCACTGATATCAAAGGATTGAGAAAAACTCACATCACTGCCGGCATCGTCGTCGTGACCATGTTCGAAAGTCAGGTGTTCAGTACCGGACTGATGGGCTTCGTGATTATCAAACGCCGACGCCATGCTCTGACAACAAAATGCCATGAGCAGAACGACTATCAACGATCTTAACCGGGTTGAAACCACACTGAGCCTTCTCATCAAATTCTTAGCCAAACGCCTGTGAGGCTAAAGCAAACACTTTACGGGAGCCGTCACCCTGTGACTTTTCACCTTTTTGCATTACGCACACATAATCGACTTGCTGAAGTCCTGCATCCATAAGCCAGGTTTTCACTGCTTCTGCACAGCCGGTTAAGTCGAAACGTACAAAGCCTTCTACGTTCTCAAGTAATGTGAGAATAAGGGCTTTTGCCACGTCTTCAGATGCCGCTACCACGGGTCCGATTGTCTGGCCACGGCCACTGGTACGTAAAAAAGCAAAGCCTGTCAGAGCGACACCGTCTCTCGCTACCACACCCTGTGCCAGCGGGAAGAAACTTCCGAGCAGTTTACTGCGATCACACTGATAAGCAAAGGTATCGAAAGAAAAAACATCTTGAATATCATCCTGTTGCATGGATGATATAACATCCGGCACATCAGGTTTCTGGGGCAACCCCGTAAGTGTCCCCTGCACCTGAGTAACGTGATCTGTGACTGAAAAGCCGCACTGTTCATACAGGCGCTTACCCGCTTCTGTTGCCACCAGCATTAATGTTCTGTCTCCGGCCTGTGACATTACTGTGTTCATCAGCCGGCGGCCGAGGCCTTGTCCCTGCATATGGTCCGGTACAACAACAAGACCCACGGTGGCGCAGTTGTCGTAGTCCCACCATAGAATACAACCAACGATGTCATCATTCTCACCGGTGATTACACTGCCGTTACCGGTTTCATAATGCAGTTGCCAGTCGATATCGCGGTGCGGCCACTTAACGGCCTGCGTGAATGATAAGCAAACCGGTAAATCCGTTGCCTGCATAGCTCTGACTGTGAATTGGGTTCCCGTCATAGTTACATCCTCTGCCTGATGGGGACAAACGCAAAAACTAAGTACCTGCGTTTTCAATCAACTTTCGTAAATGATAATACTTCTCAACAAGCATGTTATGTTGAAAACACTGCCTGTCACCGCAGATATTGCTCCGCCAGCGCACAATGCAGAGAAACGCCGGTTGCCAGCACATCATCATTGAAGTCGAACTCAGGATGATGCAACGGAACATGCTTGTCAGGTTTGCCTTGCCCTAACCAGATATACGCGCCTTCACAGGCTTGCAGCATGAAAGAAAAGTCTTCAGAGGTAAAGGCAGCTTCCGGCGCTGCAAGGGCCTTTCCTGCTGCACTGGCCGCCACCAGCGCATCTTTTGCTGCCTGCTGATGATTAATGGTTGCCGGGTAGTAACGGTCATACTCAAGTTTTATGTCAGTACCGCTGGCCTTCGCAGTACCTTCTATAATTAGCAGCATCGCCTGTTCAATGGCGTTTTGTACCTCTGGATCAAACGTGCGTACGGTACCGGTAATACTGACTGTAGCCGGTAACACATTATGAGAATGCCCGCCCTCTATGCGGGTCACCGATACTACAGCCGTTGCTGTTGCAGGAATACGCCTGGCAACGATGGTGTTGAGCTGACTGACTAACTCACTGGCCGTAAGAATGGCATCAGGTGTCTGGTGAGGTAATGCGGCGTGGCCGCCTTTGCCTGATACCGTGATCTCAAATTTGTCTGCCGCCGCCATGATCGGGCCCGGACGGGTAGCGATAGTACCAGCAGGTAAATCCGGCCAGTTATGCAAAGCGTACACCCTGTCGCAGGGGAAACGTTCAAACAGCCCGTCTTTAATCATGGCTCTGGCACCGGCCTTGCCTTCTTCCGCAGGCTGAAAAATAAACCGGACAGTGCCGTTAAAATTGCCGGCGCGGCTGAGTTGCTGTGCCGCCCCGAGCAACATGGCGGTGTGTCCGTCATGGCCGCACCCGTGGAATACACCGTCGTGGCAACTGGCATAAGGTAAACCGGTATTTTCCTGAATAGGCAGCGCATCCATATCGGCGCGCAACCCCAACGTTTTTTTTCCGTCGCCTTTTGTCAGAGTGGCCACAATGCCTGTACCACCGATATCTGTCGTAACGTCTAAGCCCAGCGCGCGTAAAGCCTCAGCAACTTTTTCAGCGGTGCGGTACTCTTTATAAGCCAGTTCAGGATGCTGATGAATGTCCCGTCTGAAAGTGACTAACGACGGTATCAAATCATCGATGGAATTGCTGGTGCCCATGGGTTACTCCGCTGCGGTATACTTTGCTGTTTCACACAGTTTACCGTATCTCTTACAGCGCATTCGACGTGTTTAGTGAGTCTGCAGCAACATTTTTTGCTGTGACATAGTTATCTGCGGCAACCTATGCTTTTGTAAAACAGGTAGACTTTTCACCATCAGTATTCAGCCGGATTTCTTATGCAAGTGGCAACCTCCTCTCTTATTCAGGATTTACCTGTTTCACAAAGCTACATCAACGGAGCCTGGGTCGACACACAAGGCACAGCCTGTGTTGATGTTATCAACCCGTCTGATGAATCAGTGTTAACGACTGTCCGGATGGGTAGTCAGCAGGATGTCGACAGCGCCGTCGCCGCAGCGCGGGCCGCCTTTGAGAGCTGGTCTGAAACTACCGCTGAACAACGCCTTGCTCTGCTGGACCGCTTGTTAGCACAATTTGATAAGATGGCAGAATCTTTTGCCAGATTGATTTCTGCGGAAATGGGTGCCCCCCTCACCTATGCACGGAATGCTCAGGTGCCTCTGGCCAAAGCCCATATCCAGACAGCGCGGGATAATCTGCAGCGCTACCCGTTCACACAGCTACGCGGCACCACAGCCATCGTTAAAGAGCCCATTGGTGTAGCTGCACTTATCACGCCGTGGAACTGGCCTTTGTATCAGATCACCGCCAAAGTCGCCCCGGCGCTGGCTGCCGGTTGTACTGTGGCTTTAAAGCCCAGTGAACTTTCTCCGTTAAGTGCTCTTGCCTTTGCACAGGCGATTCATGAAGCAGGGTTTCCGGCCGGCGTGTTTAATTTAGTGAATGGTGATGGTGCAGTGGTGGGTACAGCCCTGTCTGAACATAGTGATGTGGACATGATTTCTATCACCGGCTCAACCCGGGCTGGTATTCTGGTGGCACAGGCCGCGGCAAAGACAGTGAAACGTGTCGCTCAGGAACTGGGCGGTAAATCACCGAACCTGCTGTTACCGGATGCGGATTTTAATACTGCAGTACCGGCTGGTATTGCAGCCGGCATGCGAAACTGCGGACAGTCCTGCAGCGCACCAACCCGCATGCTGGTTCCCCGTGAGCGCCTTGAGGAAGTAGAAGCGTTAGCGGTTGCTGCGGTGAACGGGTTTATTCTGGATGTGGCAGACAATGAAAATGCGACCCACGGGCCCCTTGCCAATAAGGCGCAGTTTGACCGGGTGCAGACAATGATTCAAAAAGGGTTAGACGAAGGAGCACGTTGCATTGTTGGCGGCACCGGAAAACCTGACCATCTGCCAACAGGCTATTTTGCCAGACCGACGGTATTCAGTGATGTCACCACCAATATGGCCGTTGCACAGGAAGAAATTTTCGGTCCGGTGATTTGCTTAATCCCCTACGATTCACTGGATGAAGCCGTTTTAATCGCAAACGACACCGTTTACGGGCTGGGCGCACACGTACAGTCACAGGATCTGACGCTGGCGCGCAAGGTCGCAAGAAAAATCCGCAGCGGTCAGGTACATATCAACTATCCGGCCTGGGACCCGCAAGCACCTTTTGGTGGATACAAACAATCCGGTACAGGCCGTGAATACGGCGTGGAAGGGTTAGAAGAATATCTGGAAACCAAAGCCATCGTCGGCTACGCACAACCCGAATAACGTTATCACGTTAACCTGATAAAATTGGAAAAAGCATGTCTCCACAGTTAAAGCACATTGCCAGCGATGACACCTTACCTTCACACGCCGATGTGGTGATCATCGGTGGCGGTATTATTGGTTCATCAGCCGCCTATTTTCTGGCTAAACAAGGCTACCGCGTTGCGCTGGTAGAAAAAGGACGGGTTGGCGCAGAACAATCCAGCCGTAACTGGGGCTGGTGCCGCCAGCAAAACCGTGATGCCCGGGAGTTGCCCACATCAGGTCTTTCCATGCGCTTATGGGACGAAATGTCCCGTGATATTGGTGAAGATCTTGGTTTCAGACGATGCGGTTTGATGTATGCCACTGACGATCCTCAGCAGTTAGCTGAATGGGATGCCTGGCGTGAAACGGCAAAGCAGTTCGATGTAAACACCCGTATGCTGAGTGCAGCAGAAGCCAACGAAAAAATGCCGGCCAATGGCAGAAGCTGGCTGGGCGGTGTGCATTCTGTTGATGACGGCAAAGGTGAGCCTGCCCTTGCTGCCCCCATGATAGCGGAGGGTGCACGGGCACTGGGTGCCACCATTCATCAGCATTGTGCAGCGCGGGGTTTAGATATCACCAGCGGTAAAGTGAGCGGCGTCATCACTGAAAAAGGCACCATTCAAACTCAGCGGGTACTGTGTGCTGCCGGTGCATGGGCTTCCATGTTCTGCCGTCATCACGGTATTATCTTTCCCCAGGCCAGTGTGAGACAAACCGCATTCCGCTCCAAACCCATTAAGAACATCGGTGAAGCCATTTACACGTCCGGCGTGGCGTTAACCCGTCGCCTGGACGGCACGTATACCGTCGCCCTCAGCGGCACAGCACTGCTTGAATTTACCCCACAGGGCATACGTTTTGCCAAACCCTTTATGCCCATGTTTATTAAGCGTTTAAAAGCAGTTCAGGCCGGGATCGGCAGTTCGTTTGTCTCCGGCCCTGAAGCAATTAACCGTTGGAAAAACTCGCAGATGTCCCCCATGGAAAAACACCGCATTTTGGATCCGGCACCAGTGAAAAGTAATCTGGAAAAGACCTTACATGCGGTCAGAACCATTTTTCCTGAACTGGCAGACATGGAAATCGGCGAAAGCTGGGGTGGTTATGTAGACTGTACACCGGATGCCATTCCGGTAATGTCTGAAGTCGATGGCCTGGAAGGTTTTTATCTCGCTGCAGGCTGTTCAGGTCATGGCTTCGGTCTCGGGCCCGGACTGGCGAAAGTTGCCGCCGATTTGGTAGTGAACAATACCCCTGAGGTAGATGCTACCGCATATCGTTTATCACGGTTAACTGACGGTTCCAAAATTGAAGTAGGTGCGATTTAGCCGCCCGCAGACGGGCATGACTTACCGGACTTATCAGAGAATGGTGCAGCTTTTGCACCGTTTACCGGCAAAAGCAGTAAACAAACCTGTTCTGCAATTGCCGGAAGTCCTCCAATATGACGATACCTGCATTTTTTAAGACCCAGGAAGCAATGACCCTGGGCGCACTGTTGTGTGTCATTGCACTACTTTTCATCGCCAAACGCATTATCCTGGTGCGGCTAACCCGAAAAGCCCGCTCTCAGGACAGCTCCATGGCAGGTATTTACCGCATTCTTGTGCTGTCTCTGGATGCCCCTCTTACTCTGTTTATCTTCCTTGTTATTATTGTACTCGGCCGGTTTCTGCTTATTTGGCTTAGTATCATAGACAAAGACATTGCAGCCATTGTGGATCACGTGGTGAAGGCCGGTCTGATCCTCACGTTTTTTCTGTTTTTTGAGCGCTTTTTTACCTATTCGTTACGGCGGTATCAGAATCAGTCCACGCTGGTTAAAAATACCAGCGGCATTGCCGGCGGCGCCATCCGCGCCATACTCGCGTCACTGGCCCTGCTGATAATTTTAAGCACTATGGGCGTGTCTATTACTCCGGTCATTGCTTCACTGGGGATCACTTCTCTGGCAGTGGCTCTGGCCCTCCAACCTACCCTGGAAAACTTCTTCTCCGGCTTGCAACTGGTCGTGGATAAACCTATCCGCATCGGTGATTTTATTGAGCTGGATTCAGGTGAACAGGGCTTTGTGGAAAAAATTGGCTGGCGTTCCACCTGGGTGCGCATGCTGCCAAATAACATTGTGATCATGCCAAACAGCAAACTGTCAAATTCTAAACTGATCAACTATTACTATCCCGAGCGGGAATTGTCTGTGCCCGTGGAAGTGGGCGTGCACTATAATTCTGACCTGGATAAGGTGGAAGATATTTGTCTGGAGGTAGCGAATTATACGTTAAAACACCACGAATACGGCGTAGAAACCTACGAGCCGTTTGTGTTGTTTCACACCTTCGATAATTCCAGTATTAACCTGACAGTGATGCTCAGAACAAAAGAATACTTTAACCGCTTCTTTATCAAAAGTGCATTCATCAAGATGCTGAAAAAGCGCTTTGATGAAGAAGGTATTGTAATCCCCTTTCCTATTACGGCGCTTAATGTGGATCAGGAGAATGCGGCAGCAATACTGGCTGCAGCGAAATCTCCGGAGGCAACAATGCCGCCGGAGAAATCATCATAAATCAACCGCAGCTTGGATTGGGGTTGGTACAAACAGGCCGGGGCTGCTGTTTCTGACGCATTTGCATATAGCTCAGTGCCCACATTACCAGGCCGCCCAGGAACAATAAGGCAGAGGCATAGCCAGTTTCATTGAAGGTAGCGCCGGTAGCCAGCAGAGTACCGCCGATCATGGGGCCGATGGCGTTAGCCGTGTTAAATGCGCACTGTACCAGTGCACCAATCATGGCATGACCGGTCGGGGATACATCCAGCAACATGGACTGAATAACCGCCGCCAGGCCCACACTGGCACCGAGGCAAAATACGGTCACATAGAGCCAGTAAATGTTTGACGCCGCGAAAACATACATCACCGCAATCCCCACGCTGCAAAGCAGTGCGATGCCGGTGGTAGCAATGGGCGATTTGTCTGCCAGCCGTCCGCACACCCAGTTACCGATAGTTGTGCCGATACCGAACATCATCATGGCGATGGAAATGGTCACTTCAGGGGCTTCAGTTACATTAATAATTGTGTCTGCCAGATACGTGTAAATGCAGAACACACCGCCGAAACCCACGAAGATAATACCGGAAATTGACCATACTAACTTGTTTTTCAGCACACCGAATTCTTCGCGTAACCGGGTAGGCGTTATCACCGGACTGCCTGGCACAACAAAATAAATCAGTACTGCAGTAATAAGGGCCAGTACGGCAACAATGCCCATACAAACCCGCCAGCTCATAGCCTGCCCCACCAGAGTAGCCATGGGTACACCCACAATCGTTGCAATGGTAAGGCCCATAAACACTTTGGACATAAAGCTGGCACGCTTACCTTTTGGTGCCATGTCTGAGGCTACCAGTAATGCTGTACCAAAATACGCACCATGAGGTAAACCGCTGAGTACGCGGTAGAACACCATTTCCGGTAAAGACGTTGCAATAGCACTGAGGCCGTTTGCCACAAACATCATCATCACGAATAATATCAGCGATGTACGCCTGTTAGTTTTGTTTGTCAGCAACATGAAAAGCGGTGCACCGATCACCACGCCGATGGCGTAACCACTAATCACATTACCTGCCATCGACGGCGTTACGTCAAATGAAGCTGCAATCAGCGGCAACATTGACATAGACGCAAATTCAGTCAGGCCGAGGGTAAACGTTCCCAGTGCCATAATGAGAATTGGCCAGAAATGAGACGTCTGCGATGTCCCGTTATTAAATGACATAGATACCTTCTATCAGGATAGTGTGTAAATAAAGCCGGCGAAGCCACTGCCTGTCATCGCTTTACATCGCTGATGATTTAGCAAGTTCTCCTACCGGATATAGAATGTGAAATACAGGTGTAAGGTGTATCTGCGATAATTCGGTTAAAACAGAATGTAGCCGGACTTCGCAGTATGATGTTTTAATGTTGATATTGTTCAGTGTTCAGGCCGATCCATCGGAACAACGTTATTATACCGCATTGTGATGGCTGTTGAACAACGTTGTTTGTCATACTATTTTGTTGATTCATCACTGCAATATGCGCTTTTTTCAATATAAATATAGATTACTAACAGCAACTTAAAAACTTTTACGAATAATTGATTTTCCTCTGTGCGGCGTTGTTCATAATGGTTATCATTACCTGCACATAGCGGATAAAAAATTGACATTTTTCCGTCTCTGGCTCGCTCAGGATGAACAGCCCGGACGGAACTGCTTGCCGGCATCGCTTCTTAATAAAGCCGGTTTGATTAAAAAAAGAAAAAATAAATACCATGTACAGTAAATTACGCGCTCTGATGACAGCGCTCACGTTATTCATGCTGTCCGGAATGCCGGCCTCTGTGGCAACCGAAGTCGATGATGTCATCAATAAAGTACGGGCGCCGGCTTATGATTGCCCGGACTCTGCCCTGTTTGATGAACTGGAAACCACGCTGAGTGATGAGTCTATAACCGCTGAGCAGCGTTTTTCCCTGCTTAGCGCGAAGGGTCAGTTTCTGATCTGCAGAGGCGATTACGAAAGCGCACTGACCATGCTCAAATCTCTGATTGCGCAGGAAGATGTGGATGACACCTCGTACGCTTACGTTTCAGCCATCAACCAAATCGGCTTTATCTACGATGCGCAGGAAAGTCCTGAACGTTGTCAGTATTACCGTCAGGCCAGATCACTGTCTTCACCGGAACGCCACAGCGATATTTTTACCTTCGCTTCGTTATCACTCATTACCTATTGCTCTGAGTCGTCTACAACCGGAGAGCGTCTTGGCAAGATGTTTACGGTACTGGAGCAGAATGCCGCATCAGGAAACCCCGGCGTACTGGCCCATATTCACAACGCCATCGGCCTGCTCTATGGCAGCCTGGGGCAACATGCTCTGGCAGCAGAGCAATATATAAAAGCCCATGAGATGGGTCTGAAGGTTTATGAAGGCAGCAATAGACTCAGTATTCTCATCAGTGCCATTGTTTCGCTGATAAGTAGCGGGCAAACCGAAGAAGCGTACCGGCGAATTATGGAATACGGCGCACTTAACCGTGAAATCAACACACCGCTGACTAACTACCACTACCATTACGCCCTGTCGTATTACTATCGTAAAACCCGGGATTTTGACCAGCTTGCAGCCACGTTGCCGGATTTCAAAACGGCGATTTCAGCCGTTTCCAGTTCATTCGGCCTGCTGATGTACAACTGGCACGAAACGGAAGTCTGTTTGTACCATCATGATTTAACCTGTGTGCAGAATTACATAGACAGCTTAAACAAAGGTGATAATTACATTCCGCCCAGATTCAGAACCAATCTGGATTATCTGAGCTTCAACCTTGCCATGTATCTGGCACTGGGCGACATAGAAAAAGCCCGTATTGCCAATGAAGTGTTTGCCGCTGAAGCTGAAAATAAACGCATTCAACAACAAAACTCCGCAAATATTCTGAGCGCAGCGAATCTGTACAACCGGATTTACGACCTGGAGGGCGAAGTTGTTGAAGCGAAAAAGGAGCGCAAACAAATTCTCGCCATAGTGACCGGGATTTTTCTTATCACTGCTGCGCTGGCAGCCTATGTGCTGCGTAAGAAGTTCCTTGCTTCTAAAGCCATCGACCCGGTCACCCAGTTGCTAAATGCCGATACCGCCATCAGCCGTATAAACAGACTGAATGCCCCAGGTAAAAACCGCGCCATTGCCATCGCTATTTTTGATATCAGTAATCTCCGGGAAATCATCCGGCTGCTGGGCTCTACCAAAGCGGACAGTGTGCTGAGAAAACTGGCACAAACATTACAGCTCACCACCCGGGGGAATGACATTCTTGGACGCTTCGGTACTGAGCAATTCATCATGTGCCTTCACAATATTGAAGAACGCAGCGCCCGTTCTTATTTTGAGCGGGTACAGACCGCGTTGGACAATACACTGGACAGCGGCACAAAGACCGGCAACGTTGCCGTTGAGTCAAGTATGAGCGTGTTTGTCTCTCACGAAAAGATTACCGATTTAAGTGATATTCTGGATGAAATGGTCATGTCTATTGATATGGAGAACCGGTAACCTTCCCCGCCCGTAGTCTGAAGTTTGCGGGGTACAGTAGTGAAATAAGGTTAGTTTGCAGCGTTTTCTCTGTTAACCGTGACATACTGGTTAAAATAATAAAGGGAACATAATATGAAAAAACTGGCACTACTCACCTTTACGGCAGCACTGACTGCCTGCTCGGGTCCGGGTGAACAAACCGGGTCAGACAGTCAGACTCAACCTCAGAAATCAACGACCACTCATTTTGATATGTACCTTGGCGGTACAGACGTGGGTGATATGGATATCACCCGTACCGGCAATAAAATAGACATTGATTACGGTTTCTCAAACAATGGCCGCGGGGCCAGCAGCACTGAAACCATTATTTTGTCTGACAACGACATTCCTCTTTCCTGGTCTGTTGAAGGTAAAACTGTGTTCGGGAATGCAACGCAGGAGAATTTCTCGGTCTCAGGTAACACCGCCACGTGGCAATCTAAAGCCGAATCCGGTGAAGCCGGATTTGACGGTGCGCCTGTGTACATTGCACAGAACGGCAGCCCGTTCAGTGAGTACCTGTACGCCCTGACGCTGTTGAATGACAATCTGACAAAGTATCCCGCCCTTCCCTCCGGTCACATTACGCTCAGCAAAAAACAGGATCTCACGCTCTCCGCCACCGGCGGTGAAATCAAAGCCACACTTTATGCCATTGGCGGGATTTCCATGAACCCGTCTTATTTCATCATTGATGAAAACAAAGCGTTAGTGGGGCTGGTCAGCCCGCGCACAGCGATAGTTAAACCGGAAATTGCCGGGGAAGAAGCGCGCCTGCGGGAATTAACCGCCCAACTTAATGCACAGCGCTATAAAGATATCGCCAGCCGCTATCTGCATGACTACGAAAAGCCGGTACGCATCAATAATGTCCGTATTTTTGAGCCACAAAGTCTTTCTCTCAGCGAACCGAAGTCTGTAGTAATTACCGGTAACAAAATCACGGCAGTCGAAGCAGTCAGTGCTGCACCGTCAGACGACGAAGTGACTATTGAAGGCAACGGCGGCACACTGGTAGCCGGACTTTACGAAATGCACGGTCACATGAGTGATAACGATGCGTTACTAAACGTGCTTGCCGGTGTTACTTCCGTAAGAGACATGGGCAACGAAGTCGATATTCTGCAAGGTATTACAGACAATATCGCCAATGGCATACTGGTAGGCCCGCGCATTGCTAAAAGCGGCTTTATTGAAGGTAAAAGCCCCTTCAGTAACTCTACCGGTGAACTGGCCGCCAGCGAAGACGAAGCCGTTGAACTGGTCCGCAAATATGCCGGAATGGATGATTATATTCAGATAAAAATCTACAGTTCGGTGAACCCGGAATGGGTGCCGGCCATGGCAAAAGAAGCACATGAAAACGGCCTTCGGGTTGCCGGACACATTCCGGCTTTCGCCAAAGCAGATGAAATGATTGCTGCCGGTTATAACGAGATCACCCATATTAATCAGTTAATGCTGGGCTGGGTGCTCGACAGAAAAGAAGATACCCGTACGTTATTCCGCATTACCGGCATGAAACGCTTTACAAATTTGGATCTGAACAGCGATCAGGTTAATCACACGCTTACGCTGATGAAGGAAAATAACATCGCGCTGGATCCCACAACGGTGATCCACGAACATGCCATGACCTCCCGTAACGGTACGGTAAGCCCCGGTGTGGTGGACTACATTGATCACATGCCTCTCAGCAGTCAGCGTGCCGCAAAGGTCGCTATGCTGAATGTGGCGGATGAAGCTGAAGATAAAGCTTACAAAGACGCCTACGCGAAGATTGTAGCCACACTGAAGAAAATGCACGAAAACGGCATTCTTCTGGTGCCCGGTACGGATATGGGCGGCGCATTCCGTCTGCACCGTGAGCTGGAGCTGTTTCAACAATTTGGTATGACACCGGCAGAAGCTTTGAAACGGGGCTCGTGGGACATGGCCGTATACATGGGTCACGATGACAAACTGGGCAGCATTGAAACGGGCAAACTGGCTGACTTCTTCCTCATTCCCGGCAACCCGGTGGAAGATTTAAAAGCCATTAAAACCATCGCCATGGTCGTCGCTGACGGGCGAATCCTGTTTCCGGATGAAGTGTATCCTGAGTTTGGCATTTCACCGTTCACCACCCTGCCGGATGTAAAAGGCGAATAACCCCGCTATCTTAACAAACAAAACAAGACAGCCCCGTTAACGGGGCTGCTTAATCAGTTAACTTCTGCCGGTAATATTCAGGCGCCCTGTGGCATAAATGCTGGCAAACTCGCCTTCTGTGCTTCCGGTTCCGGTGTAATATTGAACACAATAAACATTAAAAATGTGCAGTACATGCTTGCTGCAAGCAGCAGAAATGCGCTCCAGTCCTGCTTCAGCACAATCGCCAGCGGCACAAACAATGCCACAGGCAGAAAGGCAGCCAGCGTTTTCCAGCGTAACATCAGCGACAACCAGATATGCTCTCCCTGTTTGCGGGACAGCGAGAAACTGTGACAGAAATGAGCCAGGATGTAGGGCATCAATTGCGCCACACACACCAGCGCACCACCAAGGACAATCCCCGTCAACGTCATCCCGTCATAGGCCACCGCTGCATTCCCGGCGGCTGCCGGCATTAACCCTGACAGTAAATCAGCGGCAAAAAATGCCAGCCAGCTTAAAGCAGTGATCCCCAGAATAGCCGGCAATATCAGCCGCTGATGAAAGTTCAGTTCGGCGGCTAATCGTCTGAGCGAACCATACCGGTACTGAATACTGACCACACATACCACAAGTGACACCAGCAACGCACACGCGCCCATGCGTAGCGGAAAGAAAGAAAACGGCACCACTGTAACAAGCAGAGCCAGCAGCAACATCACACCACAGATCACAGGTGACCGGGCAATGAAACGGCACATTTCCTTGTAGCCCCGAAAATAGTCCTGTACAGAAAGATTGGTATTGATTTGCATAAGAACACCTTTTGAAGATAAGCGTTTAGTTTATGCGCAGCAGTAAATAATTGAAGAGTATGAACATTAAACCGGGTATCAGATTGTATGACAGAGTATGTTTTTTAATACGGTGTGAAATATAACAGACATCCATTCTGCGTAAATATACAAAACTGCCGTCTCCGTAAAACTCAGCAGTTCAAAATGGTGCGGATGACTATTGGCATATTCTGAATCACAACAGCAACACCAAATTGGTTAGACAAAAAGACCGTAAAAAATTAACATCAAACTCCAACAAACTAACCAATTGGTAACAACTTGAACCAAAAACCTCACTTACCACATAAGATTTCAACACGCCTCCTCCCGTTTCCTTGCAAAACCTTCTTTGCTGCGATGTTTCTTACAGCATGTGGGGGGAGTAACGACATAACAGCTACCAATCAAACTACCGAACCGGTTAATCAACCTACACCTGACAGTAACGCTTGTAATAAAAATACTCATCCGGTAATAGCTGTCAGCGCAAGCGACAACTTACCTGATTACCCGCCAGAACTCGCCAGTGATGGCGATACATCAGTGCAATCCCGTTGGGGATTTGCCGGAGACGACGGTCAGTTAGTACTTGATCTCGGCAGTGAAAAAACTGTTGGAGCGCTGGCAATTAAATGGTTTGAAAGTACCAAATACAGCAATCGTTTTCAGATTGACGCGGCCACCGCTACCAATACCTGGTTTCAGGTAAGTAACGCTTTATCATCAAGTACCCGACAAGGTGGCTACGAACTGTACCCGCTAAGCGCAAGTCAGGCCCGCTATGTACGGGTTTCAATTGACGGTGATAACAGCACCGCCGGTATAGTGGAAGTGAAAGTTTATGAATGTCAGACACAAACGGGTCAGTTCAATCAAACTCTTCCTTCTGAAAACGGCATAGAATTGGATGACTGGTATTTGAGTATCCCTGTGGACGAGGATGAAAATGGACGTTCAGACAGTATCTCAGAAACAGAACTGGCTAAGGGCTACGCCCATTCTGATTTCTTTTACGCCAGTGAAGATGGCGGGATCGTTATGCGCTCACCGTCCTACGGATACAAAACATCTCAAAACACCCAATATGTACGCGTTGAACTCAGAGAAATGCTCAGGCGGGGCAATACCGCAATATCCACACAGGGAGTAAACAAAAACAACTGGGTCTTCGGTAGTACTGCTGCGCAGGCACAACAGCAGGCTGGCGGTGTCAACGGTGATCTTCATGTCTCCCTTGCGGTAAATGAAGTGACGACGAGCGGAGAAAAGTATCAAGTAGGACGCGTCATCATAGGTAAGATCCACGCCAATGATGACGAACCAATCCGACTTTACTACCGCAAATTACCTGCTAACAAAAATGGGGCTGTGTACTTTGTTCACGAGAGCCGGGAGACAGATAGTGACGGTAATAAAGTTGAGACTTTTGTAGAAATGATTGGCAGCCGTGCCAATGACGCACCGGACCCGTCCAACGGCATAGCACTGAACGAGCGCTTCGACTACCATATTTCGGTAGATGATAATTTACTTACGGTAACCATTAGCCGCCCTGATCACGAAGACATTGTTGCCCACTACGATATGGTTAACAGTGGATATGACGACAGCAGTCAGTACCAGTATTTTAAGGTCGGAGTCTATAATGTAAATAACTCAAGCGCTCCGGAGGAAGCTGTTCAAGCCACATTTTACACGATTCGTAACAGTCATACCGGCTACCTGTTCAGCGAATAGTAAGTTTATAAAGCCTGCCTCAATGAGGCAGGCCCGATATAAAAATGTTTAGTGTGTATATTGAAGATGATAGAAAGTAGCCTGCACGTAATCTCCTTTCTCGCCGCCATTATTCTGGTTATACACACCCGCCTTAAAATACATATACTGATCACCACCGAAGTAACCACTCGCAGTCATATCATAAGATTTAGTTATATTTACTTTACCTGCTCTTATTAAGGTGACGTGCAATACATTGTTTTCGACAGTGATTTTATAACTGAACGGTTCATTTAACGCGATGCCTTCTTCAGGATCCGGCAATGTGTGCGAACGGGACCCAATCATATTTACCCAGACATCGTCCCCACCATTAATTTCATGTGCGAAATAAACTGACCCTCTTTCATTGCCGGGTAATTTGCGATAATAAAGTCGGACAGGTTCATCATTCGTGGCATGAATTTGCCCTATAATGACCCGCCCTATTTTCTTTTCATCGCCGGTCACAGATACCCTGTTTACTGCCAACGTGGCTTCTAAACTGCCTTCTACAGCGCCCGCTTCACGTCGTAATGAACTGTGTGCACCACTGAAAACCCAGTTGTTTTCTGTCACGCCCTGAGTTTTGATTCTGGTATTTCCCCGTCTGAGCATTTGTCTTAGCTCTGTTCTGGCATATTTAGTGTTCTTAGATGTTTTCGCACCCACATTGGGACAGGCGAAAACCATACCGCCATCACTGGAAGTGTAAAATAAAGGGTTCACTTCAAACTGATCACTCAACGACTGCTCATAGATCAGGTCTGCTTTTCCATCTTTGTTTACGTCTGTAGGCAACGTCAGACTCCATCCCAATAAATCAAAGTTCTCACCGGGTGCTTTATCAGGACTTAAAGACCCAAAGTTACCCAACAGTACCCCGTCGGCCAGGCCCTGTTGAGACGATACTGGGCCGGAGAGAGTCTGCTCCCCTCCTTTACTATTGAGCGCGTATAAAATTGTCGCTATAAGAACAAAACGAATTGCGTAAGGTATCGCCTTCATTGGTCATCCAATTTGGTAAACTAAATTATCAAAATGTTTTAACCTATAATAAAGATTGGATCAACAACCCATTTACAAACAACCCACTTCAATCCAGTTTCATATTGTTATTTCCAGACAGCCCTAATCCTGACAGTTAAAAGCAATAACACATTGAGTCATGGTTAAAAATTGTGAATGATAAAATACCAGACCGCACCAACGACCCATTCCTTTTAGTAGATCCATAAACAGAATACTACAGAAACTTGTGTTCATTACTGTCTCCACTGCACCCTCCGCTCACCACCACCCAAAAAAAACATTGGTAACAACAACTGGTAAATTTAATGCCAACAATTGGTTGCCAATTTGGTTTTACTTATTTATATTGAATACAACAACAAAATAACAACTAAATAACATCAGTGTCTTATTTACTCGCACTATGTAACATCGGAGAACTCAACATGTCGGTGATATCAGGGAAACACAGGGATTATAACTACCAAATAAAACCTTTCAGGCTTTCGCCCGTTGCAAAATTGGTAAAAGCAGCTGCCATCGCCTCGGTAGCCAGTTCAATTGCATTTACTGCATCCGCACAAGAAGGAGAAACAGACACAAGTGCAGATGAAAATGTAGAAGTCATTGACGTTGTCGGTACACGAAGAACAATTCAGGATCAGATTGCCATCAAGCGTGAATCTACTACAGTGCTGGATGGCCTGTCGGCTGAAGACATCGGCGACCTGCCAGCCCTGTCAATTGGCGAAGCACTGGAATCTATTACCGGCGCTTCCTCGCACCGTGAAAATGGTGGTGCGACTGAAATCACTATACGTGGATTGGGCCCGTTTCTTAGTGCAACGCATATCAACGGGCGCGAGGCAACAAACGGAAGTGGTGACCGTTCAGTTAATTTCTCTCAGTTTCCCTCCGAGTTAATGAAAAAAGTAGGCATCTATAAAACCCAGGATGCATCAATGATAGAGGGTGGCGTGGCAGGAGTTATCACATTAGATAACGTTAAAGCCGTTAGAGTTTGGTAAGCAACGTTTTCAAACCGAATTTAAGCTGAACGCTAATCCGGATGAATTTAATGTCGATAACTCAATGCATAGTAATTTAGGTTATCGGGGTACCGTAAGTTATGTTGATCAATTTAAGTTCGATAGTGGTCAGGAACTTGGATTATCAATTGGTATTCAGCGTCAGGATATTAGTCAACCAGAAGCAGAATACCGGAGCTCGAGTCCGACCGGCGCTTCCCTGTGGGCCTGTTTGAATGATCCGACTAATAACAATGAAGGTTTCTTTCGCGGCTCGGCCGGAGATTGCGAAGATCAAGTAGCCGGCAGCAGTAACCAGGGTTATCAAACTGCCATAGACCCCGAAACCGGAAAAGCTCAGGACGCCGGTACTCCCTATGCATGGACGGGTTCCAGCCGAAGCTTCCGTCAGAATGAAACATCGGACGAGCGGGACGCGATTTTCCTCGGGTTGCAATTCAGACCCGCAGATGACTGGGACATCAACATTGATGTCCAAATTTCAGATCGTGTTCAATCTGAGGCACGTCATGACTTACTTTTCTTACAGAAGCGCGTGACCCCGGGTGTAACGGGTGAAAACTTAATTACAAATTCAGTGGGCGGTATTCTGCATTGGGAAGGCGAAGAGCGTTTCGAATCAGCAGGCGAGCAATTCTCCCGTGAAGAGAATTATCGTGGCTACGGCCTCAACATAGAACACTCCCCCACCGACGAACTGTTAATAAGCGCGGACTTCAGCTACTCACAAACCAAGAGGGAAGAACTTCAAATATCCAACCGTGGCCGCACCAGTGGTCGTCCTTTTTTCTCCTGGGATATGGGGGAATATATCCCCAATCTGACCGTGACTGATCTTGATGTAACGGACATTTCGAATTTCACAGATAGTTTGCGTACCCGGTTAGACCGCGAAAATGTGCGGGAAAACGAAATAATGGGTGCAAGAGTCGATTTTGAGTACTTTTTAGCCGGAGACATATTTAGCAGTGTTCAGGGTGGCATCAGAATGTCAGAACTTACATTCGTCCAGTTCGGCGGAAGTAACGGCAATGGTTCCCGGGTTGAATATAATTTGGATGAAAGTGTTACGTCTGCCCTTGATGTACTTGAGGGATGTCAAATAAGTTTCCCGGAAACTGACTTTCTATCAAACGTCTCGGATAGCGATCTTATTACTCATGTGGACAGTTCAGGAAATGTGGTTGCCAGTGGCACAGGGTCTTCATGGGCAACCTACGACAATGTTTGCTTCTCTGAAGCAGTAGCAATATCAGAAGGCGGTGAGTTCGCTTACCCGGAAGTGATATATGAGAATTCAGGCACGATAGATGTCACAGAAAAAACAACTGCAGCGTACCTGATGGCAAGTTATGACACTGAAATGTTTAGTAAATTCATTCGTGGTAATTTCGGTGTTCGCGTAGTAGATACAGAAGTAACCTCCATTGGCTTCAGGCAAGCCATTGATATTATTGCTGATGAAAACGGCATACTCCAGCTGTTCAGAAGCCCGGATAACATCGAACGTGTTGTAGGTGGTGGCGATTACACGGAAGTCTTACCAAGTTTTAACCTGGTAGTAGATTACACCGACGACATTTTGTTAAGAGCCGGAATTTATCGTGGAATGTCCCGAGCAAACCCTTCTGACATGGCTTACAGCCGCGACTTTATCGAAGATCCCGGGGCGGATCCGACGACTATCAGTGACCTTCTGGTAGGTGTTAACGGGTCAGGAAACCCAAATCTGCAGCCGCTAATGTCCTGGAACTATGATCTGGCCATTGAGTGGTATCCAAATGAAGACTCTATCTTCGCATTCGGTTTATACCACAAACAGTTCAATGGTGGTTTTCAGCAACAAACGCAACTGGAAAACTTTACTGTAAATGGTGAAGAAGTCGCACTACCGATTACAAATTCAGTCACAACTGAAGAGTCCAGCAGCCTTACAGGTATCGAAGTTTCTGTTGCATACCGCTGGGACACTGGTGTTGGCGTCAAATTTGGTTACAACTACGCTGACACTGATTTTGAGTTTGAAGACAGCAATTACGGTACTACCTTCGAGACTGATTTAGACGGCGTCACTACACAGTTGACAGAAGGCATTGTACCTCCGGGCTCTGTTCCCGGATTCTCTGAACACGTGTTTAGCGGTCAGGTCTATTACCAGATTGGTGACTTCGATACTGCACTTATCTACAAATACCGTAGTGAATATTTCCAACCTTACACAAGTGATGGCACAAGGCTCCGCTTTGTCGATGATGTGGGTGTCTGGGAAGCCCGCGCTTCATACAAGATCAACAAACACGTTCGTGTAAAAGTCGAAGCCATTAACTTGTTTAGTGAGCCTCGTTCAGATGATTTCTATGTCATTGGCAACACCGGCCAGGTAAGTGATTACGGTCCGCGCATATTTGCCGGTATCAGCTACAAATACTAGGAATTTGTGATTGCGAATGTGTGCAATCCGGAAAAACAAAACAAAAAATTTAAATCATACAGTCATGTCAAAATCACAACGGCTTGTTTTGGCATGACCTCTCAAGTGTGCCTGTTTTGCGTGGGTACCACCGTATCTGAAACGAAACACAACACTTGGGAACTGGCACTTTCAGGAGTAGAAAGCATGGTTAAAAAGTTACTTATTCCGGTCATGGCTGCTACAGCGTTAGCAGGATGTGGAGGCGATGATGAGGCGGAGTTGGACAAGAATAATCGTGGTAGTATTACACTATCAGGCGATGAGTTTATTGCAGGCGTAACACTCACTGCTACCGCAAATGATCCTGATGGCATTATCGCGGATACCCTAAAATACGCATGGTCTACCGGCGCAACAGGTACGACCTACACTATCACGGAAGCAGATGAGGGTTCGGTAATTACTGTATCTGCCAATTACACCGATGAAGCAGGTTTTACTGAAGGCGTCGGAGCATCAACTCCGGTTATACTTCCCACACTTGAAGTTACCGCAAACATTGTCAAAGGCCCTGTGAGTGGCGCAAGTTGTGAAATTTTTGCCATCGACGACAATGGCGCTGCAATAACACCCGCGCAGGCGTCTGCAACTTCCGGTGAAACCGGAAACGTGACTTTTACCGACGTGCATTTTGAAGGCAACGGTCTGGTATCCTGTACTGGCGGAAACTACCTTGACGAAGCTACTGGCAATACGCTGGACGCACCAGCAATGCGTTCAGTAATCAATGTTGTTGAAGGCAATGAAGACACTCCTGCTCCCACCTACGTGGTGTCCCCGTTAACTGAAATAGCAGTGCAAGGCGCAGCTTCAAACTTAAATACCTACGCGGATGTCGCTGCAGCCTATCACCTGCGTTTTGGTATTCGTTTTGACGCAACCGAGGTGTCGCCAACTGCTGTAGGTGTAACACCGTTAGGAGCAGACGGTGCTGAAAATGCCGACAGATATGGGTCCGTACTGGCGCTCTTATCTTCTCTTGATGCCAATGATGCCGGTAATGATATGGCAGCGCTGCTGGCTGAACTCGCTTCCGATTTGGCCGACGGGGCATTCACTCAGGACAACCTGGATGCTCTCGAATCGGCACAAGTTAGCTTACAAACATCATCTGCAGTTGCCGGGGATGTGGATGAATCAATGCTAAACATCGTAGGCGCAGCTATTGGCTACAACAATACGCCGGTTACAGCCATCATTGGTGGAACTTTGTCGGGGACTGTGGAAAATACGGCATCAGATCCCCTCACTGGCTTTGTTACTGTAGACGATCCTAACTTCTTAGAAGATGCCATAATACCTCAAACTGATGTAGCGCTTGATTATGGTTCATTCAGCATCACTGAAAATGGTGCATGGTCTTATACCGTTGACCTTGAGAATGAAACCGTGGCGAATCTGGAAGTGGGCAATTCAGTGCGTGATTACGTCAATATCGAATCGGTTGATGGCACCACTGCCGAAATTGCAATTCGCGTTGCTGCATTGACGCAAGTTGTAAAAATCTCAGATACAGGTGGTGATACTGGTGAAATCAGATTCAGCGTTGATAACCTCCGTCAGGGCAAGCTAAAGGCATCTTTCTCGAAAGAAGAGGCCCTCGGTAGCGATGGCAACATCAAAGATGCCTATATCACTCTTTACGGCAGCTCAGGCAGTTCAAGTGAGTCGCTTATCGACTTACGTGTTCAGGGCAATCAAACTGATAGTGACGGCCTCCCCATTGAGCCCCGCTTCCTTGTTCGTAATACCGACAGCGATGCTTACCCGGGTTCAGTCGTCACCGCGCCATTTGTTGAAGAGCAGTTTTATGATGTAGAAATCACCTGGAACATGGACAGTAACGAACAGTTGACCGTGAGCATCAACGGAGAAGTCATCGGTGGCGGTTCGTTTTCAACAGCTGCTGTAGTTGATTCTGACTTTACAGACTTGGATCAGTGGTTTGCCGACGGCGTACAAACCGTACAATTCAGATTTGGTGACAACGACAGAACGATTCCATTTGGCTCATTTTATGTAGACAACATTACCGTATATTCAGATGAAGCCGGCACTACAGCTGTATTTGAAGATAACTTCGAAAGTTACGCAACAGGCGAAACCCTGGACGGCGATTCCAGCTTATATAGCCTGGCAATATATTCTGAAGTCGTGGTATTTGATGTGGGTGATGGTGAAGCTGAACCAACCCCGGCAGTGTTCTTTAATTTGAACGGCGCCATAACAAGTGATGCCATTGAACCGGCAACGGGCATGGTCAGTGTGCTTGATCCGGATGATGGCGAAGCATTTGTTGCTCCCGCATCCACCGTAAGTACTTACGGTATGTTCACCATCATGGAAGACGGTTCCTGGACCTATACCCTTGACACTGCCAATCCCACCATCGCAGCACTGGTGAGTGGTGAGCGGGTCTCGGATACCATTACTATATCCTCTGTAGACGGGACTACTGCAGAAGTGTCAATTACCATATCAGGAGTCGGCGGTGAAACTGGTGGCGCCAATCAGGTTGCCGTAATCAGAGATACGAGCGACAGTGACACTGGTGAATTGCGATATGCCCTTGGGGATAATGGACCGCTTGCTGCGGGCAGAGTGACGGCTTCTGTTATGCGTAAGGATGACGATTTCGGTGATGGCGATGCATTTATCACTTTATTCAACTCAGCAACTAACAACGATGGCGCGATTGTAGATCTTCGTATCAAAGACGATGGTTTTAGTCTCCGGAGTCCCGGCGACGTCGATACCTCATCTGCAACAGTGAGACTTGATGAGTTCATGGATGTTGTTATTACGTGGGAATACCCGCAAGGTAACCTTGACGTAAATCCTCTGGTGACCGTTGAAATTGATGGTGTCAGTTTTGCTGCTGAAGGCTTGACACCGGATAACAGTTCCACGGGTGGTGTGACCCACGTAGCATTCAGATTTGGCGACAACAGCGGTGTAAGAGCAGACACTGGCACGTTTACCATTGATGACCTCGTTATTTACTCAGACACCGATGGCACTACTGAAGTCTTTTCAGATGATTTTGAATCTTTTGCAGATGGCGATTCACTGGATACTGACAACCCGGCTTCTCTCTATAACTCAAGCACTTCAGAAGCAACAGTAGAAACCATTGGAAATGACGGTGGGTTGGGTACAGACGGCAACAAGTTCGCAGAAATCCGGGACACAGATGCCTCTGACACAGGTGAACTGAGATATGCATTGGGTGATGATGGCCCGCTGGCCCAGGGTCGGTTTGAAGTGGATATCAAACGTCTTGACGATGATTTGGGTGACGGTGATGCATTTATCACCCTGTTTAACTCAGCAACAAACAACGACGGCGCCATTTTAGATCTGCGTATCAAAGACGATGGCTTTGGCGTGCGCAGCCCGGGTGATGTTGACACATCTGCCGCTACAGTTGTACCCGACCAGTTTATGAACGTGGTTGTGACCTGGGAATACCCTGAAGGTAATCTGGAAGTGACCCCTCTGGTAACCGTTGAAGTTGATGGTGTAAGAATGACTACTGACGGATTTACACCAGATAACAACTCTGTTGGTGGCGTTACACACATCGCAGTACGCTTCGGAGATAACAGCGGTACAAGACCCGACACCGGGGTGGTATCCGTGGATAACTTCACGATCTACTCAGATACAGCGGGCTCTGCGCAAATCTTTAAGGATGATTTCGAGTCATATCTTGAAGGTGAGTCGTTAGATACCGACAATGCAGCATCACTCTACAACTCATCTACATCCGAAGCTGTGGTTGGCGTAGAATAGGCTACATTAAACATCAGAGCCGCTGATGCGAAGCGGCACATATAGTTCACAAACCCCTCTGTCGCGGAGGGGTTTGTTGTTTATGACTACATACCCCATTTTTACCCCGATAATATTGATTAAATTCCAAACACCTGCTATTTTTACCCAGGCAAAAATAAAGGGTACAAATCTGTGGGTGACATCTACATCGCAATCCATAACAAAACTCTCATCGCGCAGGGTGAATTGCCGGCGGTTATTCGTGAAACAGTGAAACAGTTTCCTGACGCTGAGCCTTACTTATTTAAGTTAGATGACGGTAAACGCACTGATATCGACTGGCGCGGCGATGCTGAAGACGTAATCAGCCGTTTGCCTGTTTCATTAATGCCGCAGGTTAAAAAGCGGGGGCGTCCTAAGCTTGGCGTGAAATCAAAAGAAGTGACGCTGTTACCTGAACACTGGGAATGGCTGTCGTTACAGCGTGGCGGCGCATCGACGACGTTACGCAAGCTTATCGACGCAGCCATGGCTCAGATGACACCTGAGCAGGCACGTCGCATTAAGCAGGATCAGCTCTACAATATGATGCGGGTATTTGAAGATGAGGCTGGTTTTGAAGCAGCTTCAAGAGCACTGTACCGGCTGGATGAAACAGCTTTCACGCAGGCAATAGCAAACTGGCCTCAGGCGCTGCAGGCAATATACAGGGACAAGTTCATAAGCTTGACCTCTACAGGAAAAGACACAAATGACGGAACAAACTAATCAAAACCCGTATGTCACCCCGCCCCTTACGCGGGTATTTTTAAAAACTGCACTGCCCATCATTCTGATGATGGTCGTAAGCGGCTCACTGAACCTGGTAGACGCGTACTTTATTGGTGTATTTGTGGGGGCGGATGCGCTGGCAGCGGTCACAGCGATGTTTCCGTTATTTATGGTTCTGATAGCCCTGTCCACCTGGATTGCCAGTGGATTCGCCAGTGTAATGGCCCGCTTGCTGGGAGCAAACCGGTATGACGAAGCCCGTAACGCCTATGCACAAGCACTCACACTGGCGCTGATGATAAGCGTTCTTCTGATGCTCGTATTCACCCTGTCAGGCCAGTCACTGGCACTGGCCAGTAACAACGATAATCCTGCGCAGGCAGCTACCAGCTTTACCTATATGAGCATCATTATGTATGGTGCTCCGTTATTTTTCTGGCTGGCCATCGCTTCGGACAGCTTGCGCAGTGAAGGTCACATCGGCTTTATTGCACTGGTCTCTCTGATAACAACAGTGGGTAACGGCGTGATGAATTATGTCTTTATTGTGCTGTTGGAAATGGGCGTGGCCGGGTCTTCATACGGCACGGTAGCCTCACAAATTATTGCATTATGTGCTGTCTGGGCTTTTCGCCGCAGCCATAAAAACCGCACCGGTCTGCCGTTGTTCGCCATCACGGGTGCACGTAACAGATGGCGTGAGTTTTTGTCTCTGGGCGCACCATCCAGCCTCACCTACGTGGGTGTAGCACTGACTTCCGGGGCTATTTTGTTTAGCCTGCAACAATGGCTACCGGACAACTACGAAGTAACCGTAAGTGCTTATGGTGTGATCACACGGGTTCTGACCTTCGTGTACTTACCACTGCTGGGGCTTGGCCTCGCGATGCAGAGCATTGTGGGCAATAACGTGGGCGCGCAGCAATATCAGCGATCTAACCGCAGCTTGTGCATCGCTGTCGGCGTTGCGCTGTTTTATGGCGTGGTCACCGAAGGGTTATTATGGTGGCTGCGGGCTGACGTTGGTCACTTGTTTGTGGACGATCCCGCCGTTACGGATGAGATTGCCAGGTTGCTGCCTGTCGTCAGTCTCGCCTTATTTCTGATTGGTCCTTTAATGCTGATTAGCTTCTACTTTCAAAGTATTGGTGATGCGAGACGGGCGGGAATATTAACGATTGCCAAAACGTACCTGTTTGCCCTGCCGTTAATCTTTGTGTTGCCGCTTATGTGGGGAGAATGGGGAATCTGGTATGCGGGCCCTGCAGCTGAATTTCTCGGGCTGATGCTTACCGCAGGTATTTTGTATCACCGTGCAGTTAAGGGCAATCACCGCTTTGGTTTGCTGTATGCTGAGCGTCAAGCTGAGCCACAAGCCGGAAAATAAATACAGAACGTTATGACCTCAGAATTTATTGATAGCCTGCATGATGTATTTTCAACGTTGCAACCGGTAACAACACGGCGGATGTTTGGCGGAACAGGTCTGTTCCACAGTGGCCTCATGTTCGCCATCGTCATTGATGATTTGCTGTATCTGAAAGCGGATAAGGAGACCAGCCAGCAATTTATTCATGAAGGCTGTGAGCCGTTTACTTACAGCAGGCAAGGCAAACAGGTCGCACTGCAATACTACAGTGCACCTGATTGTATTTATGATGATCCCGACGATGCCGCTCTGTGGGCACAGCTGGCCTTTTCCAGCGCATTACGCAGCAGGCGGTCTTGAGTCCAGCCAGCCCGGGTCTAACGTGGGAACACTGGCCACCAGCTTCTTCGTGTAATCGTGGGAAGGCGCAGTACTTACCGCTTCACCGCTCGCGTATTCCACCGCATTACCTTTATAGAGAACCAGCACATCGTCACATAAAGTACGCACAGTAGGTATATCGTGGCTGATAAAAACAATGGCTATATTCAACTTCGTCTGCAGATCTTTCAGCAGCTCTAAAATGGCTGCGGCAACAACAGTATCCAGCGCTGATGTCACCTCGTCACATAAAATAACCGACGGTTCCGCAGCCAGCGCGCGGGCCAGATTGATACGTTGCTTTTGCCCGCCGGACAGCGCGCCGCATTTACGATCAGCCAGTTCAGCGGGTAATTGCACCAGCGCTAACAACTCTGCCACACGTGCACGCTGTTGTTCCCCTTTCATGCCATGGAAGAAAGTTAAGGGCCTGCCAATAATATCCCCCACTTTCTGCGCCGGATTCAGCGCAGTATCCGCATTCTGGAACACCATCTGCACACGCTGACATTCACTTTTACTGCGAGACGAAATGGATGCCGGCAGCTCCTTTCCGTCCAGCAACATATACCCTTTCGCTGCGGGAATTAAACCTGCGATAACACGTGCAAATGTCGATTTTCCGGAACCGGACTCACCGATAATGCCGACGGTTTTGCCCTTTTCAACTTTAATAGACACGTCATGCAAAACAGGAATTTGCGGTAAACCTTCTGCGGTAATTTTACCGTAGCCAGCAACAATATTACTGACCTCCAGGACTGTTTTTGCCGTTGGCCGGTTTAATCCGGACGCACCGTGAGACACCGCGGCCAGCAACTGACGGGTATAGGGCTCAGCTGCGTGATTTAAGATTTCAGTGGTGGTGTTGTGCTCGACCATTTTGCCATGTTGCAGAACAAGGATCTGATCGGCCATCTGGGCAACCACAGCCAAATCATGGGATACATACACAGCCGTGGTATTCCTGGCTTTCACCGCCGCTTTAAACGCTTTGAGCACATCCACCTGAGTGGTGACATCCAGTGCAGTAGTCGGCTCATCAAAAATAACCAGTTCAGGGTCACAGAGAAGGGCCATCGCTGCCATCAACCGTTGCAACTGACCACCGGATACCTCGTGGGGATAACGGTTCCCGATGGTATCGTAATGAGGCAACGACAACTGCCTGAACAGCTCCGTGGCTTTTTTCTGTGCGTCAGCCCGGCTCATGGCGCCGTGAATTAATGCACCTTCTATCACCTGCTCCATGATTTTCCGGGAGGGATTAAACGCCGCAGCCGCACTTTGTGCAACGTATGCCACTTTCCGGCCCCGCAATGACGCCAGTATAGTATCGCTCAACCCGAGCATACTCTGCCCGCCCACCGCGACTTCACCACCGGTGATATAACAACCCGGCCGGGCATAGCCCAGTAACGACATGGCGATGGTTGTTTTACCCGAGCCGGATTCACCGATAAGGGCCAGCACTTCTCCGCGCTCTAGGGTAAAGCTGACATCTTTTACGATTACTTTTTTGCTGTCGCCCTTCCCCGCGGAGACTTCGAGTTTATTAACCGAAACATGAGATGACATATTATTTATCTCCTGCGGAATAGGTGGCGCTGCCACGGAAACTGTCGATAAACAGATTCACTGCAATGGTAATGGTCGCGATGGCTAGCGCAGGGACGATGACTGCCGGCGCGCCTTCTGCCAGTCCGGAAATGTTTTCTCTGACCAGCGAACCCAAATCTGCCTCGGGCGGTTGCACGCCCAGTCCCAGAAAACTCAGGCTACTCAGCAACAGCACAACGAACACAAAGCGCAGACCAAAATCAGCCAGCATGGGGTGCACAATATTAGGCAGGATTTCCCTGGTAGCTAAATAGAAGCTGCCTTCGCCACGGGTACGGGCCACGGTAACAAAGTCCATACTGGCAACATTCACAGCCAGTGCTCTGGCGATCCTGAACGAACCGGGCATGTAACTGAAGGCTGTGATAGCCAGTAAAATAGTAACGGAAGAGCCGAATGCAGCAATCATCACCAGAGCAAAAATTTTGCTGGGAATGGATATCAATGCATCCATAAGACGGCTGATGATTTCATCGGTGCGTCGTGAACTGACAGATGAAAACAGGGCGATTAACGTACCGCTGGCGCAGGCGAGACCGGCAGCAACAAGGGGAATAAAAATCGTATAGCGGGCACCGTCCAGCATACGGCTCAGTACATCACGACCCAGATAGTCTGTACCCAGCCAGAATTCACTGTTCACCGGCTCAAACACTTCCCATGCAACAATGGCGTTTCCGCTGTGAGGCGCCATAAACGGACCCAATACGGCAATAAACAACCAGAAAACAATAACGGTTAAACCAATTTTTCCGGAAACCGGCAACTGACTCAGATTAATACGCATGATCAACCTCCATGCCGCAGTTTGGGATTAGCCACAATGGCGGCAACATCAGCGATCAGAACGAGGATCAGATAGCCGGTACAAAACAGCATGGCACAAGCCTGAAGCAACGGCATATCGCGGTTTGTCACGGCATCTACCATCAGGCTCGCCAGACCAGGGTAATTAAAAATCACTTCTACAATGACCACCCCGCCCAATAAGTAAGACAAACTGAGGGCAACCGCGTTGACGATGGGACCAATAGCGTTTGGCAGTGCGTGGCGCACCACTGCACGGGACAATGTTGACCCTTTCAGCAATGCCATCTCAACATAAGGCTGGGAAAGCTGTTCAAGTACCGCAGCGCGGGTCAGCCTGGCCATCTGCGCCGACAACACCATACAAAGTGTCAGCACCGGCATCGCAAAAGCGCGAAGGTAATCACTTAAAGAGGCATCCGGTGCAATATAAGATAATGACGGCAACCAGTTCAGCTCTACGGCGAAAATCAGCACAAAAATCGTTGCCAGCAAAAACTCCGGCACCGCCACCATCGATAACGTAAACAGGTTGATGGTTTTATCAATGCGGGAACCGCTGTACATAGCCGCAACAATGCCAAGCGTGAGAGCGAACGGCACCGCAATTAACGTGGTGAACGCTGCCAGCGTGAGTGATTTACTGATGCGCTCACCAATCAGGGCACTTACCGGCCGCGCATTTGCCAGTGACTGACCTGCATCTCCCTGTATCAGGCCGGTTAACCATTTGGCATACCGGGTTAACGGAGGATCATTCAGTCCGTAGGCTTCCCGCAGCTCTGCAACAGCTTCAGGTGTCGCGCTCTGGCCCAACATTTCCTGCGCGGCGTCGCCGGGCAACAAGTTAGCGATGGTAAACACCACTGCAGACACAATCAGTAATGTCACTAACGCCGATGACAATCGTTTGAGCAACAACTGCAAAATAATTTTCATTGCCACAAACTCCTATGCATCCAGCCAGACATGTTCAGCAAATGTGTATCCCATCAGGCCACCTGTCGGAATGGGATAGAAACCTTTTATGCGTTTATCGAAACCGTCAATGAGGTTCATAAACACGGGAATACTGACTCCGCTTCCCTGACTGATAAGGGTTTGCATATTCTGATACATCTGCTTGCGTTTACTTTCGTCCCCTTCCCCTCTGGCTGCCAGAAGTAGCTGGTCGAACTGCTTATTTTGCCAGCCGGACTCATTCCACGGCGCATCAGACTTGTAGAACAGGGTGAACAGTTCATCCAGACTAGCTCTGGGATTAATGTTGCCGAAACCCATAGGATGCTTCATCCAGTGATTCGACCAGTAGCCGTCGGCAGGTACGCGGTTAATACCGAGTTTCAAATCCACCTCAATACCGGATAACTGCAGCAACGCGGCCATATCAACAGAACCTTCTGCCGCTGGAGTAGCAAATACCGGCAAACGGGCTCCCTGCATACCTGCTTTTTTCAGGTGATAGCGGGCTTTATCGAGATCGTAGGGGCGCTGGGGCAAATCAGCATTAGAATATTTATGCGAAGGCGGCACAGGGTGATCGTTAGCAATCGTGGCGTAGCCGCGGAACAATGCCCGCTTAACAAGGGGACGGTCGAACATGTATTTAATTGCGGTGACAAAATCCGGATTATTCGTCGGGTACACATCCTGACGCATAATTAAATTGGTATATAAGCCAGACTCGGTTTGCATCACATCGCAGCGTTCTGAATTTCTTATCCGCTTTGTGGAACGGGGGTTTACTGCAACCATCATGTGAATGTCGCCGGCCAGCAATGCATTCACCCGTGAAGATTCATCAGCAATACCCACCAGCTCTATTTCATCCAGATAAGGCTTACCGGGTTTCCAGAAATTCCGGTTTTTCTCAAATACCGTGCGTACGCCCGGAGAAAATGATTTCAGTTTGTAAGGTCCGGTGCCATCTGCGCTGTCACGGAAATTTGTGGTGCCGTCGGCAACAATGCAAAAATTTGAAGATGCCAGGATGACGGGTAAGTCAGCATTGGCAGAGGTCAGCTCAATGACCAGAGAGTGCGACCCGGTAGCCTTCACACTTTCGAATTGAGCAGCAATGGGTGCAACACGTGAAGTCACCGAAGGATCTTTATGGCGTAACAGTGAATACACCACATCGGCAGATGTCAGCGACTTTCCGCTGTGAAATGTCACCCCTTTTCTTAAGGTAATTTGCCAACTTTTCTGATCCTGACTCTCCATGGATTCAGCCAGTGCCAGGTCGGCTCCCATTTCACGGTTGAACTGCGTTAAACCGCTGTAGAGCGTATAGATTCTGGTGTAATCAGTACCCAGTGAAGCTTTGGCGGGATCGAGGGTATCTTTGGTCGACACCGAGGTACTGGCGACACGGATACGGCCACCATAAACGGGCTTATCACTAACTTGTGGCAGAGTGGTTTCAGCCAGCACATGGGCTGGCAACCATAGTCCGCTGGCCGCAGCAACACCCGCAGCGCCCAGCCCTTTTAATAATTTTCTTCTGTCGTGTTGCGACACAGAATGCAGAGAACGTCGTTCTTTCATGTTGTAACACCTTCCGTCATGACACGTAACGTTCTACGCTTAATGAAGTTTATCCTGGAGCTGGTAATACAAGCCGACAAAAGGCAAAAACCAGGGCTTTCCAAAGTGCAGTGGCACCGCTGGCCAGTCGTTGGAAATCCAGGGACAGTGCGAGGGTTTGCCCTCTACTAAATCCGCCATGGTTTCCCCCATGTGCACAGCCATCTGAACACCATGACCGCTGTAACCCATGGCATAAAAAAGGCCATCGTGCTGTCCGACTTTCGGTAAGCGGTCTGCGCTCATGTCCACCGTTCCGCCCCAGCAATAATCAATTTTTGTGCTGGCAAGCTGCGGGAACATGTCATCCAGAGACTGACGCAATATCACGCCGCTTTTGGCATCTGATTTCGGGTTAGATACGGCAAATCTGGCGCGGCCACCGAACAGCAAACGCTGATCCGGCGTTAAACGGAAATAATTACCGATATTTTTGCTGGTCACGTAGGAACGGTTGCCGGGGAACAATTCAGCTACCAGTTCATCTGACAACGGCGCGGTGGCAACAGCAAAGCTGCCCACCGGCACAATGCGGCGGCGAAACCAGCTAAACGGGCCGGGGCCACTGCCGCCGGTGGCAACCACAACCTGCTTTGCCTGTAGTGTTTGCACCGGCGTAGTCACCTGCCATGACTGATTATTCAGCTTACGGACCTGCGTGACTGGTTGATGCTGAAACAGCATGGCGCCTGCCTGCACACAAGCCTGTGCAAGGCCCGTGACCAGTTTACCCACATGCAGTTGCACACCGTTGGGTGTAAGCAACCCGCCGTAAAACGAACCGGAACCGATTTCTTTTTCCAGCGCGGATTTATCCAGTAATTTTGCATCAGGATCGACTGACTGGATCAGCGCAGCATGTGTTTTTTCCAGCTTTTCCATGTGTTCAGGTTTAGCAGCCAGTTTAATTTTTCCGGCCACTCTGAAATCACAGGCAATCTGATGTTCCTGCACAATGCGGGTAACAGATCCAACAGCATCATTATAAAACGTATAGAACGCGCGGGCTTTTTCTTCGCCATATGTTGCGACAAGCCCGGCATAATCCTGCGCCGTACCGTTATTACACTGCCCGCCATTACGGCCGGACGCTTCCGAACCGATAGTGCCGGCTTCAACCAGCGCCACTGTTGCGCCCCGTTTTGCTAAGGCCAGCGCAGTGGACAAGCCGGTAAAGCCGCCGCCTATCACCACGGTATCAACTGTGGCATTGGCCGGACTTTCCGGTAGTGAAAGCGTGGGGGCTGTATCTAACCAGTACGACGTATTTTTCATGTTTTACAGTCCGACTACGCCCGGTAATCCGCTGATGTCTTTAATTTCGGTGTAGCCATAGAACGGGTTAGCCGGCTCATGGCCACGGTTTACCCATACTTTATTTTTTATGCCGATATCATGCGCTGACATCAGGTCATAACGGAAGCTGGATGAAACATGAAGAATGTCTTCAGGATTACAGCCCAGGTTATCAATCATATATTCAAAGGCTTGCAGGCGGGGCTTATAAGCCTGCGCCTGTTCTGCGGTATACACAGCGTGGAAAGGCGCTTCAAGATTGGCCACATTCGAATTGATTTGCTCGTTTGCCGCATTGGATAAAATGACCAGCGGGATCTCAGCAGCCACTTTCTTTAACGGTTCAACCACATCAGGGTGCGGTCCCCACGTAGGTACAGCCTTGTAAATTGTTACGCTGTCTTCGTCGCGATACTCAATGCCCCATTTCTTACATAAACGGGTAACGGCATTGCGGACCACTTCAGAGTAAGGCTTCCACGCGCCAAGTACTTCATCTAAACGGTAGGCTGAAAAATCTTTTACGAACTGAGGCATTTGCTCCGGTGTGATCCGGTCTGCAAACAGTCGCTGCGCAATGGGCGCCATTTCAAAGTAAATCAGGGTGCCGTAGCAGTCGAAAGAAATATATTTAGGTTTAAATGCACTCATTGTTGGTTCCAGCTATGTAATTTTTATGTCGAATCTATTACACCACGCGGTAACGGTATAAAAATACCAAAATGAAATGTTACCACGGGATGATGCGTCTGTTTTATTTGTACAATCAGCAGAGTATGCCGCATCGTTTCATTTGCTTTTCAACCGGCCAGAACGCCTGAAAATGGCCCGTTTCCCGTGACATCGCTTGTACAGTGCCACGGTTTAAAACAATGCTGCTGTCGCATCACTCCTGCTTAATCATCATGCCGCATTAATCGCAGCATATTTTGCTGAGAAGCTGACAAAAACAATATTTCCACACCTTTATCTCAAATCGTTCGAAAGATAAACGAACTGGCGCAGCGCTACTATTATCAAGCTGAATTTGCTCTGCGTTTCTTTACCTCCGTCTTTTTTCTCGCCGGATAAATCACGCAGATGTCTTAAAAAATCATAAACATTGAGCGGCGCGCACACTTCGCTTAATAAATACAAATATGGAATGTCATCATGCAAACCTCTGCCCTGAAAGAACTGGACAGCCAGTACCTGATCCATCCGGTATCTGATTTCCGTGGTCACCAGCAAAAAGGTGTCAAAATTTTACAATCCGGCAAAGGCCCCCGGGTGACCGACAGCGAGGGAGAAACCTATCTGGATGCATTTGCAGGCTTATGGTGTGTGAATGTAGGTTTCGGGGAACAACGCATTGTCGATGTGGCCAGCAAACAAATGTCGGTACTTCCTTATGCCACAGGCTATTTCGGATTCGGCAGCGAACCGGCAATCAAACTGGCTGAGAAACTGGTATCCATTACACCAGACTCATTACAGCATGTGTATTTCTCTCTGGGTGGTTCTGACGCTGTGGATGCCGCGCTGCGTTATATTACCTATTACTACAATGCTATTGGCAAACCTCAGAAAAAACACATTATTGCGCTGAAACGGGGCTACCACGGTTCTTCGTCGGTGGGCGCAGGGGTAACCGGCCTACCAGCTTTTCATGCTAATTTCGATGTGCCGCTGCCGACACATCATCATATAGCCTGTCCGTATTTTTACCGTAGCGACTTTGACACCGAACAGGCCCTCATCGACGCGTCTGTACAGGAACTGAAAGATAAAGTTTCAGCATTGGGCGCAGACAATGTGGCTGCGTTTTTCTGTGAACCGGTTGTGGGTTCCGGTGGCGTAATCGTGCCCCCGAAAGGCTGGTTAACCGCCATTGCCAAAGCGTGTAAATCACTGGGTATTTTATTTGTGGTCGATGAAGTCATTACCGGCTTTGGCCGCACGGGAAAAATGTTTGCCTGTGAACACGAAAATATTCAACCCGACATGATGACAATGGCAAAGGGTTTAACATCCGGCTACGTGCCGATGGGTGCTGTGATGATGTCAGATGAAATATTCAAAGGTATCGCCGACGGTCCACACCGTTCTGCGGTAGTCGGCCACGGCCAGACGTATTCAGCCCATCCGGTCAGTGCCGCTGTTGCGCTGGAAGTGATCAGTATTTACGAAGAAGGCCTGCTGGAGCATGCGCAGGCCATGACGCCGTATTTCGAAGACAAATTACAATCGGTACTCAGCCATCCTCTTGTGGGCGATGTACGAAATCAGGGCCTGCTGGCTGCTGTAGAACTGGTGGCAGATAAATCTACGAAACGTCAATTTCCGGCAGAACTGGGCTTGCATGAGGTCATTGCTGATATTGCCTGGAAGAATAAACTGATTTTCCGTGCATTTGGCGACAATATTCTCGGCTTTGCCCCGGCGCTCTGTTACAGCAAAGAAGATTTTGATGAACTCTTTTACCTGTTACAGAAAACCCTCGATGAAGTGTTGTCTTTAGATATGGTTAAGAAGGAAATAGCCCGCTAATGAAACCGTTTAATATTGCAGT
This sequence comes from Alteromonas sp., assembly GCF_984505615.1. Classification (NCBI taxonomy): domain Bacteria; kingdom Pseudomonadati; phylum Pseudomonadota; class Gammaproteobacteria; order Alteromonadales; family Alteromonadaceae; genus Alteromonas; species Alteromonas sp. The sequence goes on from NZ_CFHOXV010000008.1 coordinate 62,066, forward strand.
AATTGCCGGTGATGGCATCGGAAAAGAAGTCATGCCTGAAGGGCTGAAAATTGTAAAAGCGGCTGCAAAGAAATTCGGCATCCCCCTTAACTTCCAGGAATTCAAGTGGGGTGATTGCGACTACTACGCCGAATATGGTCGTATGATGCCGGAAAACTGGAAAGAGTTAGTGTCAGACATGGATGCCATTTATTTTGGTGCCGTTGGCTGGCCAGCGTCAGTGCCTGATCATATTTCACTGTGGGGCTCTATTCTTACTTTCCGCCGTGAATTCGATCAGTACATCAACATGCGTCCGGTGCGTACTTTCGAAGGGGTAAAATGTGCCCTGTCGACGCCCCGTGCTGATGAAATCGACTTTGTGGTTGTACGGGAGAATACTGAAGGCGAGTACTCATCCATTGGCGGTATTATGTATGAAGGCACTGAGCGTGAAGTGGTATTACAGCAATCGGTATTCAGCCGTCACGGTACCGACCGCGTTTTAAAATATGCTTTTGAAACCGCGCGTCAGCGTGATGCGAAGAAACTGACAGTGGCAACAAAAAGTAACGGTATGGCCATCAGTATGCCCTGGTGGGATTCCCGTGCCGAAGCCATCAGTAAAGACTACAGCGATATTCAGTGGGACAAACAACACATCGATATTCTTTCAGCCCGTTTTGTCATGAATCCGGAGCGGTTTGATGTGGTGGTAGCCTCCAACCTGTTTGGTGATATTTTGTCTGACCTGGGGCCGGCCTGTACCGGCACCATTGGTCTTGCACCCTCTGCTAATTTAAACCCTGAAAGAAAATTTCCATCCCTGTTCGAGCCGGTACACGGTTCGGCGCCGGATATTTACGGTAAGAACATCGCCAACCCCATTGGTATGATCTGGTCCGGTGCTTTGATGCTGAAGTTCCTCACTGAAGATTCAGGCTCCGGTGCAGAGGCCCACGATGCTATCATCAAAGCCATAGAAACCGCTTTAAAAGGCGACATTACCACTCCGGATCTGGGCGGCAATGCCAGCACACAGTCCATGGGTGACGCCATTCTTTCTCACCTTTAAGGGTTTAACAGCAACGTGACGACAGAAACAGGAATGACGCTGAAAGATAAGACACTACTCAGCACGCAAAACTACATTAACGGAAAGTGGCAGAATGCGATTTCCGGCATGACGTATCCGGTTATCAATCCGGCCACAGGTGAACGGATTGCCAGTGCGCCCGACAGTGACGCCATTGATGCCGCCCATGCTGCCCGCTCTGCACAAAAAGCATTTCAGAGCTGGGGTAAAACCAGTCACCGTGAACGGGCCACACTGCTTGAGAAATGGTACGCAGTCATCAACGAAAATATTGATGATCTTGCACTTACCATGACCACAGAACAGGGTAAGCCGCTGGCAGAAGCAAAAGGCGAAGTGGCCTATGGCGCTTCCTACGTAAAATGGTTTTCTCAGCAAATCATGCAGCTTCGGGGCGATATTTTACCTGAAGCTGGCAGCGGTAAAGTGCAAACCGTAGAAAAGCGGCCGGTGGGCGTTGTTGCGGTTATCACACCATGGAATTTCCCGTTTGCTATGCTGGCCCGGAAAATTGCGCCAGCATTGGCGGCCGGTTGCACGGTAGTGGTTAAGCCGGCGGAAGATACCCCGCTGACGGCACTGATGATGGCAAAACTTATCGATATTGCAGGCTTCCCGCCGGGTGTGGTGAATGTGGTCACAGCCAGTCGTGAACAAACGGCCATTGCCGTTGATGCCTGGCTTAAAGATCCGTTAGTGAAAAAACTCAGCTTTACAGGTTCAACGCAGGTAGGCCGCTATCTGGCAGAGCGCTGTGCCAGTACGCTGAAAAAGCTGTCTTTAGAATTAGGCGGCAATGCGCCCTTTATCGTGTTCGCTGATGCAGATTTAGACGCGGCGGTTGAAGGCTTAATGGCTGCCAAACTCAGAAATGGCGGGCAAACCTGTGTATGTCCTAACCGCATTTATGTAGAAGACAGTATTTATGATGAATTTGCCAGCCGGCTGACGGACAAAGTGGCAGCGTTAAAAGTGGGCTCCCCTCTGGACGAAGATACCCGCATCGGCCCGATGATTAATCAAAAGGCCGTGGATAAAATTAACGCCCATATTAGCGATGCAGTGGAACAAGGCGGCGTTGTACTGTGCGGGAATAAAGCGCCTGACGACACCCTGTTCGTCGAGCCCACCGTCATTGCCGATGCAAACAATGCCATGCGCCTGTTCACTGAAGAAACGTTCGGCCCGGTGCTTCCTCTGTTCCGTTTTCAGTCAGAAAGCGAAGCCATTGAAGAAGCTAACAACACAGAATATGGTCTGGCGGCATACTTCTACACCCGCGACCATTACCGGATTCACCGGTTGAAAGATGCTCTGCAGGCGGGTGTGATTGGCGTCAACGAAGGTGCGGTTGCCAGCGAACAGGCACCTTTCGGCGGTATCAAAGCATCTGGATATGGCCGTGAAGGCTCTCACTACGGCCTGGATGACTTCTTGTATATTGCTTACTTCTGTGAAGGCGGGTTTTAACACCCGCTTTTCTCTTCCTGGTCATTCCGGCGCTGATAATTACGTCACTCAGCGCTGATAAGTCGCTTCCAGAGTGGCTTTTCCTAATGCGTTCATGTTCACCATGTACCCTGTCAGTGCGCCTGACGGATTGTCCGGCAGTGACAATTTTTCCGGTAATGCGAATACCGTGAACTGATAGCGGTGCGCTTTATGACCTTCAGGTGGACACGCTCCGCCAAAGCCGGCATAACCGAAATCATTCACTATCTGCATACTGCCTTCCGGTAATACCATACTCCCTGCACTGCCCGCGCCGGTGGGTAATTCAGTGGTACTGGCCGGAATATTGACTACCTGCCAGTGCCACCAGCCGCTTCCGGTAGGTGCATCCGGATCGTATACGAAGAGTGCGTAGAAATTTGTTCCTGCCGGTGCATCATGCCATGAAAGCTGTGGAGACAAATTATCTCCGTCACACCCGAAACCTTTGAATTCCTGCTCTTTGGACATGGGTTCCCCTGCTGCCATGTCTTCGCTGGTTATTGTGAAACTCGCAGCAGATGCGGCAGTAGTGAATGACAGCCCGACAAAGCAGGCAATACCTGCAACCGTTTTCAACGTCATGATCTGTTCCTTATCTTTATAGGTGTGGGAGTGCCGGTTGTAGCTGACCATAAGCAATTTCAGCTATCTGATACTTTGCTTTGTGGCATCTTGCAGCTTAATTCAGCATTAAATTTATACTAACGGAAGGACCGGCGCTGACAACTGATTTTTCACTCAGATGAATACTGTTTCAGCTTTTAAGGCAGGAAAGAGAACATTGGTTTTCTGTAATTCCCCTGCGCAAAAACGCAGGGGAAAACACGGGTTACATCAGAAATATTTAACCAGCGGGTTGGTACTGTTGTGTTTAAAGCGTGAAAATGCTTTTGTGGGGAAATACAACACAACAGCCAGAAGCGCAGCTACCAGCCATACCTGCCAGACATAATCGAAGGCAAACAAGTCACCGTAGTTCGGTCCGGCAAGATTGAGCACAATACGATAACTGACCAGCAGCACGAACAGATGCACGATGTAGAAAAACATGGGTGCTGAACCGAATGACTCAATGACCTGTGTGAATTTATTGTTCACTGTATCTAAAGCAAACAGCACTAAAAATGCCCCGCCCAGGGTGAGTAACACGAAATCCAGTGACGGCGGATATTTGGTAAAGTTAATGAAATCCATCGCGGTCTGAATAGCTGTGGCTTGTGTTTCCCATGGCATGACTTCTCCATAGATATTGAAGCCCCTCAGGACCAGCAGTACTCCCCACATGGATAAAGCCAGACCCAGCAATACTTTTTTACGCTGCGGCGAGGCAACATTGCGGGAAAATACCGGCCCCATGCTGTAACCCAGCAGGATCACACCTATCCACGGAAGCACGGGATAAGACGCTTTAATACGGAAGGCTTCAGAAGTAAATATAAAACCGCGGTCATGCAAAATAGCCCACAGGGTGTAGCCGGTTTCCCCCGGCGCAAAGCTGATTGGTGATAACAGGTTATGACCACATACAATCAGAAGCCCCAGTGCCAGAATCAGTTTTGCCGGTAAATGACAAAGCACAGAAAGTACAACCATACTCACACCAATTGCCCACATTACCTGCAACCACAATGTGTCGTAGGTGCCCATCCACAGCCAGTTGATCACTGCAATCTCAATAAAAATAATGAACAGACCCCGTTTAAATAAGAACGGTGTTGCAGAGCGTACAGGCTTGTTCGCAGGGTGGGAATACAACCACGCAGACAAACCGGTCAGGAATACAAATACCGGTGCACAAAAATGCGCGCTGATGCGGGTAAAAAATAACTGAGGACTGGTTACATCAATGTCCATGGGATCTGATACATTTTGATGATAGAAATATCTTTCCCTGACGTGGTCAACCAGCATAAAAAGCATGACCAGTCCACGGAGAATATCGATAGAAGCAATACGTTTACTTATTGCACTTGCTGCCTGGGTGGTGTTTTCACTCATTATTATTTTTCCTGATAGCTCAGGGTTGGAGAATACCAACCCTTACAGAAGATATTAAACAGACTTATTCCGGCGCGTGCGGTAATACGTAAGAAAATGTAGCAAGATGTTCGATTTTATCGACGATTTTGGGATCATCTGCCGGACCGTCAAAGGTAGCCACAACTACGTTTAACCCCTGATTCCTGACAGGCATGGTCACCTTACCGTCTTTTCCGGTTACGACAGGCGTTGCGTCCGGGTCGTTGACAAAATCAGCTTTCACATTGGCTCCGGCCACCGGCTTGCCTTTATACAGCACCTGATAGGTCATGTCTTCACCTAGCAGAAGCGGAAAATTATCTCCTACTGGTACAATTTGCAGAACTTGATCTTCCAGAGCTGGTACTTTGCGTAGAGGTCCACGCAGGTGAACCGCGTATTTGTAGGTTTTTTCACTTAAAATAGCATCCGGAACTTCATCACGTCCGGCACCAATCCAGTGACCTTCTCCGGTGTTACTCCAGATACCGTTATTCAGTACAGCAGACACAGCAACCGGATAATCATCACTGGTTACCAGAAGTAACGGTCCGGCAGGAGTTAATTCAGCGTCTACTGTATCCCAGTCCTCATCGAAACCGTGGATCGCTTCTACTTTGGGTAGTCGCTTAACCGTATCTAAATCGTCTGCCCCGACACCGTAAATCATCGCCAGTTGCGTTGCGCGCTCGGCAAAATAGATTCCGTGTGCATTTACCTGTGACGCCAGTAGTGCTGTGGCGCAAAATGTCAGTAATTTTTTGTACATAAGTTCCTCTTCAACGTTAGTTTATTGTTTTAACACTGCTATAGAATCCGGCGACTTTGACTGTAATTTCCACAGGCTCGTCGCTCATATTTTGCCAGTACCATCCGTGCGTTCCCTCGAAAGGCGCTTTAAAGATGCCGCTGTCAGCAGATATTGCCTTGGCTTTTTTATAGCTCTCAAACTCATCACCGGCACCCAGCTTTTCTCCGTGCATATCCATATAAAGTTCACCGCCATTGGCCGACCACTCGTAGCTCATTCCGTTACCGGCTTTTAGCAGCGCTTTTACCTCTACGCCTTCATATTCAGGTAACGTGAACGTTACTGTGTCGCTTTTAAATTCCCCCGTGCTTTGGGCAAAAATAAAGTCACCGTTTCCGCCTCCTGTCACTTCACCATCTTCATCGGGCACCGCTGCGTTTAGCGTGGTCAATCCCAGTGCTTTACCTATGCCGGTAATGTCTTTGTTATATTCAGCAGGTAAAACCACTGTTACAGCCAGTACGATGCCCGCAACAGTGGCTCCTATCAGTCCTTTAATCACTTGTTGATTTGAGACCATATTCATTTCGCCGTTCATACTTCACCCCACACGAGTCCGGATAGCTGATAAATTGTTAAAGTGACACCGGCTGTGACCAGCACCATGTTAGATAAGAAGGCATATCGCTGAAAATCAGGTAACTTGCGCAGTAACAACACCAGCATTAACATCAGATAGAGCGCTATCATCTGCCCCATTTCAACACCCACGTTAAACGCGATGATATTGCCAACCAGACCGTCTTCAGACAGTGAAAAATCCTGCAGTTTTGTGGCAAGGCCAAAGCCGTGAAACAACCCGAATACCAGCACGGCTGCTTTGTTGTTTATCGTTATGCCAAAGAAACGCTGGAAAAAATCGACATTATCAAGTGCCTTATAAGCCACAGATAATCCGATAATTGCGTCAATGATGTACGCATTAATGTGGATGCCTGATAACACACCAAAAAGCAGCGTGATACTGTGGCCTAAGGCGAAAAGAGTGACGTAAATCCCGACATCTTTAAGGCGGTACAGGAAAAAAATAACACCAAACAGAAACAACAGATGGTCATAACCCGTCACCATGTGTTTGGCACCAAGATAAATATAGGGAATGACCTGCAATCCCGAACTCGCTTCCAGGAATGCCCTGTCTCCGTCGGCCACACCGTGAGCAAATGCAGAACCAGCAAACACTACGGAAAAGCAGATCAGCAAGCGTGCATAAAACGTCATATTTTTCATCTGCTGACCTGTCAGAACTTATATTTTGCAACAATCTTGGAATAACCATCTTCCAGCGTCAGCAGCGCCAGTGCGGTATCTCCTGAGTCAATTTTCACCTTACCGGTAAACTCATTGCCATCTGCTGCGGTAAGCGCAAGACTGTCTTTTTTCCCCTCACCTTTAACTTTTAACGTGAGTGCCAGATCAGAGGCGTTCAGCGGTTCACCATCGTAGAAAACCCACACACTGACGTTGTCACTCATTTGCTTAAGTTCGAATGAATACTCCCCGACTATTTTTACAACCCCGCCAAACTGAGGCTCTGTATTGCCATGAGCCATCGCTTCAGAAACGGTGAGTGTGCCTGCGAACAAACAAGAGATGAGAAGTGTTGCTAATGATTTTTTCATTTCGTTTTCCTGTAATAAAAACCTATCGACAATCGGTTTTTTGCTGTTAGCTAAACCTGAAAAGTAATCTCAGGTCAGAAGTTTAATAAAGATTCAATATAGTGATGCAGGTTATCTAATGACAAGACGTTGACAGCAAAGAGCAGGACCATCGCTGTCAGACCAAACACCGGTGCTTTGAAAGACACTTCGCCGGGTGACGTCAGATACCTTACCCGCTGAGAGATAAAATCATTACCAAAGCCAGTACAAAGCTTACTTTCAGACGTGTTCTGACGGAGTCTTTTGGATACAGCAACCAGGGTGGCAGCAACATCCAGATTGTCGCTCCTTAGTGCAGCCTCCTGGTCAGCCCGTAATTCCACCGCCAACGCGTAGTGTGACATCAACTGTTTGCTGTGCTTACGGATAAAGTAACCACTTAAAAAATGAAACAACCACTTTTTCAACGGATCATAATTGCGCTTATGGGCAAATTCATGATCTAAAATTATCGCCAATTCAGCAGGAACTGATCTGTCAACCAATGCACTTGAAACATAACATTCAGGTTTAAAAATGCCTGCTGTAAAGGCCATCGGGCGTTCACTTTGAATTTCGTTGTAAGTGAACTCATTGAAAGAAGCCGATCCCCCCGATTCACGACTTTTTGAAAGCAGGAATAACCCGTGCAAAGAAGTAATATGGGAGATTGCGCTGTGCACAGAACGGTAAATGGCAATACAGGTAAAAATTAAAAAGAACGCCAGGAGCGTGCCGTGCCAGGTCATCCATTCAAATTCAAACAGATGGTGCCAGTGAGCCATTACAGGCAGAAAATCCGCAGAACCTTCACCAAACGTATTGTAAGCAAAAATGCCGCTGCAAAGCGCAGCTATACACCATGGAAGTAACACCCAGCTCCACAGTAAGAAACGTCGTTGCTGATGCGCCAGAGTAAAAACAAATGAAGAAACCAGTGGAAAGACCAGGCATTGTACAAACCAGGTCATCGCAAAGCACACTGTCGCCATGCTGGCAATGTTTAGAAAAATGTGACTGATTTGCATGCTTTACTTCCCTCTGACTTTCATTATTAAACTGTCATGCAAGGTTGATTACATAAACAGATATTATTCTAACAGGTGAAGGCAATGGCTTAACGGGTACTTTAGTACACCTCTTTTTAAGCTGTCATCAGATTGCCATATAAAACCGATGACCTATAGGTTTTTTTGATTATTTTTTGGATAAAAGCATTCTATGCTGCGTTTTAATGTGCGAATAAACATTTCTGCTTAATAAAACAAAAGCGATACGCCGGCTTCGTCGTACCGCTTTGCGAATAACTATTTATCCCTGTGCAATATGCGATAAAGCGCAGGCAGAACAAAAAGTGTGAGTATTGTAGATGAGATTACTCCACCTATCACAACAGTGGCCAGCGGTCGCTGTACTTCAGACCCAATGCCGGAGTTCAACGCCATCGGAATAAAACCCAAAGAAGCCACGAGCGCCGTGGTCAGCACGGGTCTGAGCCGTGTTAACGCCCCTTCAGTAATCGCACCGGTAAGGTTCTTCCCTCTGGTGAGCAGCTCTCTGATGAAAGACACCATGACCAGACCATTCAGTATGGCGATACCGGACAACGCGATAAAACCGACTGCTGCGGAAATGGAAAAGGGAATATCACGTATCAACAATGCTGCAATTCCTCCCGTCAGCGCCAGCGGCACACCGGTAAAGATGATCAACGCGTCTTTGACAGAGTTAAGGGCCAGAATGAGTAATCCGATGATCAACAGCAGAGTCACCGGCACCACAATCGTTAATCTGTCAGAAGCAGACTGCAATTTTTCGAATGTGCCACCATACTCAACCCAGTACCCCTCCGGAAGCTCTGCATTGTCTGAGACAGCCCGCTGAACATCTGCAACAAAGGATCCCAGATCACGCCCGCGAACGTTGGCTGTTACCACTACCCGACGTTTGCCGTTCTCTCTGTTTATCTGGTTTGCGCCGACAGACATTTCGACGGATGCCAGTTCCTGCAACGGAACGCTTTGTCCACCGGGCAACCGTACCGGCAGCCAGGCCAGATCATCAATATTTGTTCGCGCGTTTTCATTCAGACGGACAGTAATATTTGAACGCACATCACCTTCATAGAAAATGCCGGCCTGATATCCCCCTGTTGCTGTCGCAAACTGACGTTGCAAATCTGCGATGCTCATCCCATATTTCTGTAGTGCCAGTCTGTCCGGCACAATACTCAGAACCGGTAAACCTGTGGTCTGCTCTACCTGAATATCGGCAATGCCTTCCACCCCTGACACAGAAGATTCAATACTGGCAGCCAACGCAGTCAGCGTTTCAAAATCATCGCCGAACACTTTAATTGCCAGTTCAGCTCTGACACCTGCAAGAAGTTCGTTGAAGCGCATTTGAATAGGCTGAAGAAATTCATAACGGTTGCCGGGAATATCACTGACTAATTCTGCAAGTTGATTGACTACATCCTCTTTCGTTCTGGCTGGGTCCGGCCATTCACTTCGTGGTTTCAGAATAATAAAGTTATCTGCAACACTGGGCGGCACAGCATCCGTTGCCACATCAGCAGTACCAATTTTAGCAAACACCCTCTCCACTTCAGGCAACTCCCTGATGCGTTCTTCCAGTGCTTCCTGCAGGGCAATAGCCTGAGACAGTGACGTACCCGGTATCCGGAGGGCATGCATAGCAATATCGCCTTCATCGAGATCCGGTGCAAATTCGCTGCCCATTTGTGTTGCCTGCCGGACTGAAAACGCGACCAGTAATACCGCGCCACCAACAATGAACCAGCGACCTTTTAATACTCCGCTAAGCAGCGGTTTGTATGCCGCTTCAGCTATTTTTATAACCGGGCTGTGCCGTTCTTTTATTTTGCCTCTGAACAACAAAGCAACCATGGCGGGCACAAAGGTAACAGATAAAATCATGGCACTGATCAGCGCAATCACAACGGTAAGCGCCATGGGATGAAACATCTTACCTTCTACACCCTCAAGTGCAAAAATAGGCAGATACACGGCAGTGATGATAAACACACCGAAAAGGGCCGGCTTAATCACCTCCGAAGTAGCAGAAAATACTATGTCTAACCGTGTTTTAAGTGAACTGGTTCCTGCTTGCTCAGTACTCAGTCTTCGCAGGCAATTTTCAACGATGATGATTGCCCCATCAACCAGTAACCCGAAGTCCAGCGCCCCCAGGCTCATCAGGTTAGCACTGACACCGGCCTCCACCATACCGGTTATCGTCATCAGCATGGCAAAAGGAATAACCAGTGCTGTGAGAAACGCTGCTCTGAAGTTACCTAACAGTACAAATAAAATGACGATAACAAACAAAGCCCCTTCTATCAGGTTCGTCTGTACGGTGGTCAGCGTGTTGTCCACCAGCTTCGTTCTGTCATAAACAGCTGTTGCCTCAATCCCTTCCGGCAAATTCTTATTAATTTCTTTCAGCTTTTCACCCACGGCACCGGCTACTTTCCGGCTGTTTTCACCGATAAGCATAAACACCGTACTCATCACAACTTCGCGGCCGTTTTGCGTTGCTGCACCGTTTCTGAGTGCATGACCCTCTGACACTGTCGCCACATCTTTTACCAGTACTGAACGGCCATTGTGCATTGCAACCGGAAGCATACCAATGTCTTCAACCGTCATTGCCTGCCCGGGTACCCTGAGCAAAAGCTGGGCACCATTACGCTCGATAAAACCGGCACCCTGATTCTGATTATTGCCGGCGATACCATCGATAAGTTGTTGCTGTGATATACCAAAAGCCAGCATATTTTCCGGTTTCATCGCTACGGTAATTTCTTTTTCAAAACCACCAATCGGATTCACTTCAACCACACCGGGAACACGCATTAATTGCGGCCGGATTGTCCAGTCATGAATGGTTCTGAGATCAACAGGTGTGACAGGTGAGCCGTCGGCATTAAGTGCTCCCGGTTCTGCATCCACGGTAAACATAAATATTTCACCCAGTCCGGTGGCAATGGGACCTAACTCAGGTTTCAAATCTGCAGGTAAGTCACCCGCCGCTGAACTTAACCGTTCAGAGACAAGTTGTCTGGCAAAATAAACATCTGTTTCGTCGCTGAATACAGCAATAACCTGCGAAAGCCCGTAACGGGATACCGAACGGGTATATGTCAGCCCCGGTAATCCTGACAACGCCGTTTCAAGCGGAAATGTAATGCGTTGTTCAACCTCCAGAGGCGTATAGCCCCCGGCTTCCGTATTGATCATAACCTGTACATTGGTAATATCAGGTACTGCATCAATTGGTAACTTTGTGTAATTCCACACTCCCAGAGCTGCAGCAGCAAGCACCAGGGCAAGTACGAGCAGATTCCTTCTGAGTGAAAACTTCAATATGTAATCTAACATCAGCTGTACTCCTAGTGGTCGTGAGAAGCGCCTGACTTCTCAATATCAGCTTTAAGTACATAACTGTTTTCAGTTACATATACGGTGCCGGGTTCTAAGCCGCCCAGCACCTCAATCCACTCTTCTCCCTGTCTGCCAAGTTCGAGCATACGTACTTCATATTGCTGCCCTACTTTCGCATAGACCACGGTAAAGTCTCTGAATGCCTGTAAACCGCTTCGTTTAACAGCAAGAGGCACGTCGAAGGTTGCCACTTCAATGCGGCCGTGAACGAAACTACCCGCTTTGAAATTTTCGTCGTTATTGGGCACACGCACCCACCATATTTGTGCCTGTTCCTGACTGACCGAATGTTCAGCCCAAAGTAACTGCCCGTTTATTTCTGAATCACTCCCTACAACAGTCAGGCTTACAGCGCTGCCTTTCTTCACTTTGCGGTAATCTTCAGGATATACAGCTATTCTGGCAATCATTGTGGAGGTATCTGTAATCTCCAGCAGCGTTCTGTTCGCTGTTTGTTCTCCCGGATTCACTGTTCGTTTTGTGACGACACCATTAGCGGGTGAATAAACGGTATAAGGTTTAAGACTTTCGTTACTTTCGATAGTCATCAGCGCCTGTCCTTTTTTCACCCGCTCCCCGCGGGCAACAAGCACTTTACTGATCTGCCCTTCAAACCGTGCAGAAATGTTATACCGTCCTTCATCAGGAACCGCGAGTTCGCCATAGACAGGAATTGACTGGTGAATGGTTTGTGCCCCGGCGATTTCAGTTTCAATGCCCATTGCTTCAGCCACTTTGGCTTCAATGGTAGTGCGGCCTTCATAATTTTCGTAAGCCCAGCGTAACGTTTTGCCCTGATAGACAGCCTCCACAGCCACGAAGAAAGAGTGAGGTTCATAAATTGTCATATCACCACGGAGGAAATCGCCTTCACGGTAAAAGTTAATGTTATCTACCACATCACCGAGCCGGGTGAGTTTAACGTTCACCTTAACATCGGCCGGTGAAACTGGCTTTCCGTCATCAGTAAACCAGACACGAAACTCAGGTGGCACTCCCGTTTCAAAGATTGACAGTTCAAGCGCCAGGTCGCCCTCGCGCAACATTCTGCCCCGGTGAGGACCCTTTTCCGGTTCGGCGGCAGCCTGCGCCTCTTCAGCCATAGCAAATACGGCAGGGATCTGAAACGTGGCGAAGCTTATCGCAGCAACGAATACAGAATTTTTTAAAAAAATACGGATACGGTTTAATGTTTTCATTGTGAAATTGCTGCACCTGTTAGTCGTTGAAACTCTACATGAAGTAGCTGAACGTTCTGATATTCATCCAGAAGTTGAAATTGTGCATCAAGTAAGGACTGACGTACTTCATTCCATTGGAGGTAGGAAAGCTGCCCTTTTTCGAATGCTGTAGTGGCATTCTCTGAGGCAAGTTCCAGCGCGGGAATGATGTCCTGACCTATTGACTGAATCACATGACGGCCATGCTTCAATTCCTGAAGCAAATCGAACAATGTTGTATCAAGCTCTTTTAGCAACGCTGCCTTGTCATACTCCAGTACATCCTGCTGAGCTTTTAAAGATTTGATTAATCCCGCATTTTTAGATGCAGCGCCAAAAGGCACAGATACGCCGGCGACAAAGCCAAAATCATCCGTGGTTTCATAGCGCCTGACACCCGCATTAAACTGCCACTGATTTTTTTGCTCCGCCTGAGCTAATTCAATTTGGGACACAGCTACGCGCTGAGCTTGAAGGATCGCCACCAGAGCGGGGTTATTCTTAACTGCGTCCATTTGATTTGAAACAGATGTCACTGCCGGTAACTCAGAAAGGTCACCATCAGCAGCAACATAAGTTGAAGGTTGCCCCCACAGATTACTCAATGCATAAGAAGCGGTTTTAAGTTGATGCTCAGAGTCCTCCAGGGCCAGTGATTTCTGCATCACCTCTGCAATAGCTAATTGTTGTTCAATGACAGAACTGCTTCCTGCAGCAACACGTTTGTCTATTTCGGCTTTAGTGTCACTGGCCTGTTGCAATGCCATCTTGTTCAGTTTAAGCCGTTCATTTCCGACAAGCAGTTCAATAAACCTCCGGGCAGTTGCAGCAGACAAATCAAGGAGAGCTATCTGCTCATCAATGGCATCCTGCTTTGCCTGAACGGAGAGGTTGTTTACTTTTGCATTTATCAGATGCTGCTGCATGACCCAGGAAATTGACAACGTCGTCTGAGCACTATTTAAAAGCCGGTGTTCACCGTAGCCGAACCCGTCCTCGATCATCAAACCAACCTGCGGTAATTCTCCGGTCTCTGCCTGCAGAATCTGACCCTCCCTGAAAACTGCCTGTGCAGTGTATTTTTTAAGTTCCGGATGATGTGATACCGCTTTTCTAATTGCATCCTGCAAATTGACCGGAGTGACATTTTCATGAGTCTGAGCGGAAACGCTTTGACTCAGTAACAATAAGCCGGACAACAAAAACCGACTTACAATCGGTTTTTTATGTAATCCCAAACGTGAGAAAACTCGCATTTCTCTACCTTCTGAAAGTTAAATTAATTTTTTGTCTGCTGGCGTTTGGCGCGTGCCTGAACGATCAAACGTTCAAGTTCTTCAAGTTGCGCATCTTCGAGTTCATCTGAGGCAGATGTAAAGGCCGCTATCAGGCTGCTTTCACCCTCTCTGACAAAATCGCCGGTAACATCGGAAATAAGTTGTGCTATTAAATCTTCTCTGGCGACCTTCGGGAAATACGTAAAAGCATGTCCACGCTTGTCCCGGGACAGTAACCCTTTTTTGTAGAGGCGATCCAACGTGCTTTGCACCGTATTCAAACTGCCCTCACGCTCTCTGGAAAGTACCGCATGAACTTGTTTGGCATCGGCTTCTTTATGAGACCACAAATACTGTAAAACACGTTTTTCTAATTCACCAATTTGCACGTTCAATCCTGAATAGAGATAATCTTCTATAAATTGCCACAGACAAAACCGACCGTCAATCGGTTTTAATTATTTATCCGTTCAGCATTGGAAAAGGCAGTGGCTTGATTTCATCCATGATTTTCCCCTTGGCAGTAATATCCATAAAATACTCGCCCAGCCTGTCGGTCTCGCTAAGCACGGTTTGCCAGTATTTGATGCGGGTTTGCGGGTCAAGGGCATCGAAATCTTTTCTGTCAGGGATTTTGCCGTAAGGTAAAGATGAAACAAATTCTGCCGACGGTACGAGCATCACCACATTATCGTAACTGCTGCGGTGTGGTACCCGTCTTTTCAGGCCTTTATCAAACCAGCCCGGTACCGGCTTGTCATAAAAATGCGGATAAAGCACCAGCCCTTCCCGGGGACCGAAAGACAAGTCAAAATGATAGTCGGTGATACCGCCGTCCCTGTACACCCCTTCAGGTGCATCAACGATTTTCTCTACCCCTTCCAGCACCAGAGGAATAGAGCCGGATGCCAGTAACGCATCCCGGGTATTCACAATACTCAGTTCTGTCCGTTCAGTGTTCAGGTTGTACGGATCGTGAATAGTAAAATCGCTGTCCGGTGCGGAAAAAATATGGCGGGTATAAAAGCGGTTAAGACCACGTCTTGAAACGGCGTTGGCAGCAGCACTCATGGCGAGGCCATGGAACTGAGTAATGCGCCCCCGAGATGCCATAGCACGGTGGCAGCGTACAGCGAAAATATGCGCCTTAAAACGATGGTTCAGCAGAATATCGTCAATACCCTCTTCACCCAGCACATGGCTGATGAGTTCACGGGCTTTAACGGTAATTTCATTTGCCGACGGTTTGGCAGAATACACAGTGTGTGAATAATGGTGTGCCAGCCGGTTGATGGCCGCCAGTGGATCTCTCTGGACAGCACATGCAGCTCTGAATGCCCCGGCAGATGAGCCAATCACCTGCACCTGCCCTCCCCGTTCATCGAACCATTCCGGGAACAGCACCCGATCCAGGCCCGCCAGTACGAACCATTTAGGCCCGCCGGACGCGCCGAGGAAGTAATTGAACAGCAGCGGATAGAAACCGTGCTCTTTTAATGTGGCCAGTGCGCCCGGGCCAGCGTAAATATTCAGTGGCGCAGTCAACGTGTTATCCCTTCACTTCTTTTTATTTGTGAGTACTTTAGCAGTTGATGGCGGTCATGTCATGACTGCAAAATCCTTTGCTGAATTATGACCCGCTGACATCGCTGTAAAGTGCGAAACAAGCGCCGGAGGGATCTTTAATATACACAAACCTTGCCGTACCGTGTGTTCTTACGGCAGTGAGTTGCTCCCCGCCACATGCCGTAACCTGCGATAAAGCTTCATCAAACTCACCGGTGGTAAAGTACGGGATCCAACCTGCGGGCACATCCTGATTCGGGCCTTTCCGGTGACAAATACCACCTTTTACCTGTCCGTCTGCATCTTTCATAACAAAGTCATTGTAGCCGCCCATGTCCAGCGGCTCTTTTTGCCATCCCAGTACCTTTTCATAAAAGATGCTGGTTTCCACTGCATCTGCTACTGTTAAATCCCGCCAGTCACCTGCTGAGTCGCTCATGATTTGCTCCAGACTAAATATGAAGTGTCAATACACACAGCTTAAAGAAAACCCTGTTTTTTCCAATATTTTTTTCACACAAAGGTAGACACAGCTTGTGGAAAATGCTTGAACTATGGCAATAGTTATCCACTGACCATTGTTTAACCAGTATTTTTTATCAAGCAATATCATGTAGTTACAATTCACACACATACTACTCAACAAACTTATCCACAGATAAAGTGGATAACACGTAGAAGTTATTCAAGTATGATGATTTAATAATATGACATGTTCCGGACGACATCAGATAATGAAAAAGCAGACGTTAGCCGTCATTGACGGTGAATTTACTATCCATGCCTTCGACCCTAATTCCGCCATCCCGGCTCCGGTATTGAACAGTGATTTATTTTTCATTGGCAAGACGGAAGATACCTTGTCAGTTGTCGTGCCCTCCTCTGTTAATCTTGTGTCACTGGAATCTGATAAAGGCTGGCGGGCGCTTGAATTATTAGGTCCCCTCGAATTGTCCATGGTAGGGATCATGGCGAACCTGGGCACAGTGCTGGCAAAAGCCAAAGTCAGTATGTTTATTGTCTCTACATTCGACACGGATTTTTTCCTGGTCAAAGCGGACAAACTGCATGACGCCGTTACTGCACTGCAGGAGGATGGCTACACCATCGTCGGACAATAGCGGCATCCCTGCATGAATTTTACTTCTGAAAAACCGGCCTCGTTCAACCGCGAAATTATTCTGCGTGCGCCGCTTAACGGCACCCGTACGGAGTTGGCGTCGATTGATGCACCGCTTTATGCCGCCGGTATGTGGGGCCCGGCACTGGCATTTACCTACGCCGGACATACTTTGTACGCACCGGCAGACTGCCTGATAGAAAGTATTCCCGAAACCGGCTATGCGGTCACCATTAAAACCCGTCACGGTCTCAGACTGCACATTAACCTGCTGCCGGCAGGCCACACACTAATGGGCGAGCGTTGCATGCGTCTTGTAAAAGCCGGTAAGAAAATTAAAGCCGGACAACCGCTGATGTCTTTTCAACCGCAATGGCTTAAACAACAGGGCCTGCCACTGAACGGTGTGTGCTGTGTGATGAACGGCGAAAAATGTAAAGCCGTGGTACATAGTCATAACCGTCAGTTCATGGCCCCCGAAGATCCGTTGATCTACGTTTACATTTAATCTGTCTCAAACAGGAATTATTTCATAGCCGTGCAATCTTTATTCGCGTAAACATGCTATACATTTTATACAGCTCGTTTAGTCAGGTTTAACCGTGAAGAACTACCAGTGCGAATGTGGCAACACTCTGTATTTCGCCAACTCAACTTGTTTGTCCTGCCAGCGGCCGGTGGGCTTCATCAGTCAGGAAATGACATTATCTGCCTGTGAAATTGATGACAACGGTTACTGGATAAGTTGTCTGAACGGTAAAGCGTACCGCCCCTGTACCAACTACAGTGAGTATCAGGTATGTAACTGGCTGATTCCTGCAGAACAGGACCATTCGCTGTGCGAGTCCTGTCAGTTAACGGAAACCATTCCGGATCTCTCCAAACCGGACAACCTGTCATTGTGGTTCCGTATGGAGCAGGCCAAGCGCCAGTTAATTTATACCTTAAGTAAACTGGGACTGGACGTGTGGAAACACGGTGTTGAAAACGCAAACGAACTTCGCTTCCGCTTTCTTGAGGATGAAACGGAGGAAGACGAATATGGCGAAGAGCTCACTGTAAAATCAACGGTCATCACCGGGCATTGTAACGGCGTTATCACCTTAAACCTCAAAGAGGCAGAAGACGCTTCACGTCTTAAAATGCGTGAACAGATGAATGAGCGCTACCGGACACTTATCGGTCATTTCCGCCATGAGTCCGGGCATTATTACTGGGATACGCTGATCCAGAACTCCCCTCATCTGGAAAAATTCAGAAGCCTGTTCGGCGATGAACGACAGGATTACACCAAATCAATGCAGATCTATTACGCCAACGGGCCGGTTCAGGGCTGGCAGTCGTCATGGATAAGCGCCTATGCCAGCATGCATCCCTGGGAAGACTGGGCTGAGAGCTGGGCGCACTATCTGCACATTGTGGACACGCTGGAAACTGCTACCGAATACAGCATCAATATTTTGCAGAACCGCCTGGGTAACCCGCTGGCAGAAACCTACCGGCGTGCGAGTGAAACGGATTTCCAGCGAATATTTGAAGACTGGTGCAGGCTGACCACAGTGTTAAATGCCCTGAACCGCAGCATGGGGCAGGATGACGCGTATCCGTTTGTCATATCCTACCCCGCGCTTGAAAAATTATCGTTCATACACGACTTATTGCATCAGCGGCTTTAAGATTATTTTTGTGCAGACCCTGTTTCCGCTTTCTTTTCCCATTCAAAACGGGGTAAGCGGTTGAACGTGCGCTTCAGCCCCTGAGTCCATTGCTTTTGCATGGATTTATACATGGGGCTGTTCAGGGTAAACGTTTGATGATACGGCGCTTCCACCTGATTTGCTGTCAGCATAGCCAGCTCCACCGGCGGCCCCACCGAAATATTACTGCGGATGGTGGAATCCAGCGATACGATGGCACAGCGGGCAGCATCTTCCAGCGACGTGGCACCGGATAAAATTCTGTCCAGAATAGGCTTGCCATACTTGTTCTCACCAATTTGCAGATACGGCGTATCGTCTGACGCAGAAATGTAATTGCCCTGCGGATAAATCAGAAAAATTTCGTGAGGCTGACCAGCGATTTGACCGCCAATGATAAAATTAGACTCATTACTGCTGCCTGATCTTTCCATGGCTTCGGCATGTTGCTTCTGCTCTGCCTGACTCAGCTTACCAACGTATTCTGCCAGTTCATGAAGATGTTTTCCTGCGCGCAAATTAAATTTGGCTTCCGGATTTTCCAGATCACGCTTGATGGCATTCACCACCGCCTGAGACGTTGCCAGACTTCCGGACGTCAGTAACACAATAGAACGTTCGCCGGGCCAGCAAAAACGCCACATTTTGCTGTACGTCGCAATGTAGTCCACACCCGCATTGGTACGGGAATCAGAAGCAAACACCAGTCCCTTGTTTACTTTTATAGCAAGACAATAAGTCACAATTCACCTTTCTCAAAAGTGATAAAACACAATATAGCATGGGGCTAAGCATGCATGCCCGGCGCAAGATACGCAATCAAAATCTTGTCACTAAATTGACATATTAGCGATTGATTTTTGGTCAGAAACACGATTATATGAGTATAAATAAAACACCAAAAAATGAAGGATCAGGCCATGGCAATCAGATGGGGAAATTATGCTACCGGCCCGTTTTATGACGAGCTGATTCAAGGCCGTAATAAGCCAAGAGAGGCAGCAAAATCATTGTGCTCTTATTTAAGAGACTTATCCGACAAAGATATCGAGGAATATAAGGTGGCCGCCAGCACGGCAATCCACGTGATGGGGATCACCTTTACCGTTTATACCGAGGAGGAAGGCTCCATCGACCGGGCCTGGCCATTCGATATTATTCCCCGCATCATCGATAAAAAAGAATGGTCACAAATTGAGCTTGGCCTGAAGCAGCGGGTAAAAGCGCTGAATATGTTTATCGACGATTTGTATAACGAGCAGAAAATTCTTGATGCCGGTATCGTTCCCGAAGACATTCTTACTCAGTCAAAGAACTTCCTTCCGGAATGCCTTGGCGTGAAACCGAAACACGGTGTGTGGGCACATATTTGCGGCTCAGATTTAGTCCGTGATCAGCACGGTACCGTTTATGTGCTGGAAGATAACCTGCGGGTGCCTTCCGGCGTCTCTTATATGCTGGAAAACCGTCATGTTATGAAACGGGTTTTTCCTGACATGTTTGAAAAGTACAACATCCTGCCGGTAGATGATTATCCGTCAGAACTTTACGACATGCTGTGTCAGCTTTCTCCCCGCAAAACGAAGCAACCAGAAATCGTTGTACTCACCCCGGGTATCTATAATTCAGCGTATTTTGAGCACGCCTATCTGGCCCAGCAAATGGGTGCAGAACTGGTGGTAGGCAGCGATCTTGTAGTGGGCGACGACGATATTGTTTATATGCGCACAGTGGAAGGGCTGGCCAGGGTAGATGTCATTTACCGCCGTATCGACGATGCGTTTCTCGACCCTGAAGTGTTCCGTGAAGACTCCATGCTTGGTGTGCCCGGGCTGATGCGCGCCTGGAAGGCAGGTAATGTGGGACTAGCGAATGCGCCCGGCGCCGGTGTGGCAGACGACAAAGTGGTTTACGCCTTTGTGCCTGACATCATCCGCTTTTATCTGGATGAAGAACCCCTGCTGCCAAACGTGCCTACTTACAAATGCATTAACAAAGATGAGCGTGACTACGTCATCGAACACATTGATGAGATGGTGGTTAAGCCCGCCAACGAGTCCGGCGGTTACGGCATGTTAATCGGGCCTCATGCAACCAAAGCAGAACGGGAAAAGTTTGTCAGGCTCATTCGCCGCGACCCCCGCAATTATGTTGCACAACCTATGCTGTTGCTGTCTACAGCGCCCACATTAATCGATAATAAAGCCGAAGCAAGGCACCTTGATTTGCGTCCGTTTATTTTATCCGGCAGTGATATTTCTGTTACCACAGGCGGTTTGACCCGGGTGGCAATGCGAAAAGGGTCTACTGTTGTGAATTCCTCCCAGGGCGGAGGAAGTAAAGATACCTGGATTGTTGACATGGAGGACGAATAAGATGCTGTCACGTGTTGCCAATCATCTTTACTGGATGGCCCGTTATCTTGAACGGGCTGAGAATACTGCGCGCCTGATTCAGGTAAATACTCACCTGTTACTGGATTTACCCAGAAGTGTTACGTTGGGCTGGGAACCGATTGTGGATATGCTTTCCATTCGCGAGAGTTTCTATGCAAACTATGAAACGGCTGATGAAAAAAGTGTTATCCGTTTTATGGTAACCGACACCAGTAATCCCGGTTCTATCATAAACTCGCTGGCATCAGCACGGGAAAATGCGCGCATTGTGCGGGAAATCATTCCGTCTGAAGCCTGGGAGGAAATCAATAACGTCCATTTGCAGGCGAAGGCTGACAGCCAGAGCGTGCTGACCCGTCGTCACCGTTTCACCTGTTTAAACAAAATAATAAAAGGTAACCAGACAATCACCGGTCTTGTCGGCGGCACCATGAACCGCGATCAGGCTTATGCCTTCCTGCGACTTGGCAGGCATCTTGAGCGTTGTGATATGACCACCCGAATCATCGATGTACGGTCTGCGTCATTGCTCCCTGATGTGTCAGAAGAACACTCTGCGTTTGAAAACATTCAGTGGATGGGTGTACTGAAGTCTTTATCGGCCTATCAGGTATACCGGCAGGAAATGCGCTTACGGGTTCAGCGGGCTGACATACTGGAATTTCTGTTAAAGCGGAAGTCCTTTCCCCGTAGCATTAACCATTCTCTGGGCCAGGTGGAAAAATGTCTGTCGGAACTACCTGAACCGCAGGACATCACCAGCAAGGTCAAAGAAATATCTGCCATGCTCATGGAGCTTGAAACCAGAGATCTGAAACAGGATGCGCTGCATCAACTGATAGACGATATACAGGCGGCACTTATTGTCATTCATGACTCGGTAAAGAAAGCGTATTTCTGATCCGCGCCGCTTTGTGCACTCACTGTTCGCGGTAAAGACCACAGGGACTTACCGCGAACATTCATTTATCTGACCATTCACGGGCTTTTCCCGTCCCGCCCCTTCTGATGACCCGTTGAATAACACCGCATTTTGTACAGAAATGAAGTAAACTACGGCCAAATCCGGCTGAATGAAAGAATATCGTGGCGTTACACTGGTTCCCGGGGCACATGCACAAGGCCCTGAAAGAAATAAAAGAAACCTTATCTCAGGTTGATGTGCTCATTGAAGTACTGGATGCCCGCATCCCCTACTCCAGCGAAAATCCCGAAATCGCTAAAATTCGTGGGGATAAGCCCTGCCTGAAAATCCTCAATAAGTTCGATCTGGCCGATCCTGAACTGACCGCGGAATGGCAGGCTTACCTTGAAAGTGAACGGGGCGTGCGCACCATCACCACCAATACGGGAGAGCCGGGAAACACTAAGCACATTTTGAGTATGCTGAAAGACATGTTTCCTCAGAAAGCCGGCCCTGGTAAAGCCATTCACGCCATGATCACCGGTATCCCTAATGTGGGTAAATCCACGCTGATTAACATTCTGGCTGACAGAGTGATTGCTAAAACCGGTAATGAACCGGCGGTGACTAAAACCCAGCAAAGGATCAATCTGGGCAGCGGCATTATTCTGTTCGATACCCCGGGGGTACTGTGGCCAAAGCAGGAAAACCCGAATTCCATTTACCGGCTGGCTGCATCCGGCGCGGTTAAGAATACCGCAATGGAGTTTGATGACGTGGGCTTTTACGCCGCCGACTATCTGATCAAAGCGTATCCGGACGTACTGAAAGACCGCTTTAAGCTGGATGAAATAGCAGAGACAGAGATTGAATTTCTCGAAGATGCCGCCCGCAAGCGTGGTGCAATCATGACAGGTGGCCGTGTGAACCTGCATAAGATCTGCGAAATACTCCTCACCGAATTACAAGCCGGAAAACTGGGCCGGATCACACTCGAAACGCCCGCTATGCTGGAAAAAGAGAAGATAGAAATCGCAGAAGCCGAGGCGAAAAAAGCGGCGAAGAAAGCCGCCCGGAAACAACGCTTTAAAGATGGCTCAGCCACCCCTGACAAACACGACAGAAAAGAAAAGCGTAACGAAAAACGCGCTGCACAAAGCAAGCGGATGCGTAAGTCTTAATTGAATTGCCGGGACTGACGGTTTGAAAACCGCAGAATGTCTTCACTTTCTGCGGTTTCCCTGATGCCCGCTCGAATTCATCAGCTCACCGAATCAATGAAATTGCCCAGCCGGTTGGCACCGGTCTGAAGCTGGTTGGCTGCTCTGCCGGTTTGCTGTTCAAGGGCCTGTGAAGCTTCCTGTAAATCTTGCGAAACCTGCTCATTGTCGCGGATGTTCTGCAACTGACGCAGCACGGCCACCTCAGCCCGGAGTAACTGAATCGTTTCGTTAATTTCTTCCTGTGATGCCGGCTCATCCGCCTGCGAACTCTCAATATCAGCTTGCTCTGACGCTTCCTGTTGCCGGGTCTGCGACTGTTGCTGCAGCTGTAAACGTTGCTCTCTGAGTTGAACCTGTTCTTCCTGCAACGAGGCCAGGCGCTCTTCCTGAAGCAACGCTTCCTGCCTTCTTTCTTCACGACGTGCTTCTATTTCACGCAACAACGCTTCCCTGTCCTCTTCCCGCCGGAGCTGGCGTTCTTCAATCACTGCTGTGCGCTCCTCGCGCCTGTATGCTTCACGCTGACGCTCTTCCTGCAGCGCTTCCTGACGATACTCCTGTTCCAGTCGCTCTTCGCGGCGTATTTCCTGCTGACGTTCATCCGCCTCGCGCTCGCTGTTCCGGACCTCTTCAGCCCGCTCAGCAGGAGAGACAACTGACGACGGCTCACTCACGCCCCGCTCTTCAGCCCGTCTTCTGGCCTCAAGCTCTTCGAGTGCTGTAGCTGGTAACTGATTGATCGTCATAGTGACCTCCGCTGACTGAACATAAAGTACGCTGCTTACGCAGTGCATATTTAACAGATGCACGGTAAATGCCAAATGGGGAAATAGCGGACAGCCCTATCTGGGCAAGTCATTAAAGCTAATACTTACAATGAGTTAAAAAACATTGAAGAAAAGAATCCGGTAATGAGATGACGACTGCATTAATGATGAATAGTGGAAATTGTGTAACTTTTACGCGACAGGAATAAAACGTGAAGCAACCGCGCTG
The DNA here is from genome assembly GCF_984505615.1 of Alteromonas sp. Taxonomy (NCBI): domain Bacteria; kingdom Pseudomonadati; phylum Pseudomonadota; class Gammaproteobacteria; order Alteromonadales; family Alteromonadaceae; genus Alteromonas; species Alteromonas sp. Next base: position 85,973 of record NZ_CFHOXV010000008.1, read on the forward strand.
GCGTGGTAACAAACCTTAAGCAAACACTGCCGGTGTGGTCTTTTCAGCCCGCCGGCAGAGTTATTGTGAAGCGGGTGCCTTTAAAAGGTGTTTGTACTGTCCGTCCCGATGGCGGCGATTCGGCGGTGATCTTTCCACCGAAACTGGTGACAAAGGTTTTCACAATATTCAGTCCGTAGCCAATGCCCAACTCAGACTCTGTTCCCATAGAAGACACGTTCTTTTCCACGGTGAACAAGCGGGCAAGTTTTTCTCCCTCAATGCCGGTTCCTTCGTCTTCCAGAGTAATAGCAACGGTATCGCCCTTCTCTTCTGCATCCAGTCTGATGGTGCCGTTGTGATAGGAAAACTTCACTGCGTTGGACAGCAAATTAGCCATGACCTGATGGGTAAACAAACCGGGATCCACGTTAATCCGGATTTTCGATAACTTCTCTTCGTCATAGGTAAACGTGAGGGATTTATGCTGCAGTTTCATCTCAAACAACGATGATAACAGGCCGACACAATCAACCAGGCTACAGGGTTGCTTTTTGATTTCAAGGGATTCATTGGCCAGCAAATACATTTGCTGAACACGCTTTGTCATATCGGTCAGTGACTGGCAGGCAACATCAATATTATCAATATAATGTTCCGGAGCCCCCTGCCGGGTTTTCAGCGCCCAGCTGGCTGCATTGATACTGGCTACCGGCGTGCTCATGTCGTGAGTCAGTACCTTCAGTAACATACTGATGTTAGCGTTCTGGGCAGACAGTTTCCGTTCGTATCGTTGCTGCATGATCAGATGAGCATACATCATGGTGGTGTTGATAAATATCCAGCCGAACACCATCAGCGACTGGAAAACCGGCGACATGATACCGTCACCACTGCCCGGGAAATTAAAGCCATTAATGTCCATGAGAAGCAGCACCAGGCATACGCTGGTGGTAAGTGTTGCCCAAAGCACCAACCCACGCATACCGGAGATGATCCCCGCCAGGCTTGGCAAAATCCCGAACCAGATCAAAATATAGCTGTTGAATCCCCCAGAATAAAACGCTGAAACCAGTTGGTGGCTCATACCTGCCAGCAACATGATGTTAGAAATTAAAAAGACGCGGTTAGAGAACCGGTAAAATAACGGACTGATCAGGTGCACGATGGATGCAACGAGGCTGATAACCTTGGGGGTAGTGCTGCTCATAAAAATGAACGACACTGCGACATAAGCCCACATAAGAACACCGGTGCACAACACGGTAATAAGATGCGCGTGGATAACTCTGGGATCGAGGTCGTTTTTTTTCAGCCTGACGGCGGCGATGTAGTTGAAAATGTGCCAGTAGAGTTTACGCAGGACACCTTGAGACTCAGTTCGTTTTACAGACATCGTATTTCAGTTATGATTAACGAATAATCTAATTTACGGGTTTTGCCCCGTTAATTCCATAAATCCCTGCCCTGAATGTGTACCTTCTACATTCACCCTGCCTTCATAGTAGGAAAAGCGTCCTTCGTTCCACTGTCCGGTTTTAAAGGGACTGATAATCAGATCAAGATTTTTTGACGGGATCTTCATATTCCAGCGAACCTGAGCTGTAAGGCCATGGAAGGTTTCGGCTCCGTCCGGAACCAGGGATAGATCATGCTGCGACAAGGTTTCAGAGCGTCCGTCAGAAAAAATATAGGTGCCGGTAACATATGGGGCCAGATTGTTAACGTGCATTCTGAACGCCATCACTTTATCACCATTGTCCAGATGCAGTGAAAACCAGTCCCAGCCTAAGGCATCGTCACTGGCCAGCTGGCTGCTCCATTCATGATCGAACCAGCCAGACCCTGTCACTTCCGTCTTTTCACCGTGACTGTTTATCACCCCGTTTGCCTGAATAAATGGCTGACTGTAGTAATAAGACCGGTATTGCTCACTGGCTGATTTGGTGCTGTAGCCCTGCTGTCCGTGAAGCACGGACGGACCATTTGCGGTCAGACTGAGGGTAATATCCGTATGCCGGTTTATGGTGAATTTGAGCTCAGACGGGGTAAGTGCATTCCCTTGTGCCTGCCAACGCCAGTTGTCAATAAAGGCACTGAACGGTGCTGTTGTAACACCGGCCATACCGGTGCCACCGGCAGCGAATCGTTCTTCAAACTCATGACTGACAGCACTGTGCAAAGACGCATGCCCCATCCACCATTGGTTATCCGCCCAGTTATTTGGATCATATCCGTCATTAATGAATCTGAAGAGTGTGAATTGCAGCCCGTATTCGTCCGGTCCGGAGCTGGCTTCAGGTTGTGTGTCTTCCAGTACAAACGTGAGATACCACCATTCGAGGCGAAATGCCGGGTGACTGCCATGATCATCAGGCAGAACGACAGGCCTGTCAGCGCTGACTGTTGCACTTTGAGGAAGTTTCCGGCTTTCAGGCATATTCAGACCACTGAAAATGCCACCGGCTTTCGCTGTGTCACCGTCCTCCTCAGCACCTGAATCACCGGAACGGATTATCAGCTGAAACGCCGGCAGGGTGACCAGAAACAACGCAAAACTGATTATCAGCACAAGTGCAGCCCGCTTTCTCACAGTCCTTCCTCCTGCCTGAGATCCACTTTTGCGTTCATTTTGCCCAGAGGCAATAACAGAATAATAAACACCACAGCCATGCTAAGCATAAGACCGGACAGCAAAACGTCCACCGACACATTCAGCGGATAAACCCAGTAGAACGCGTACCGGTTTACCTGAAAGATAAATACATGAGCCAGCACAATACCAGCCGGCAATGCCATTAACCCAGCCAGCAAGCACAGCAACATATATTGGAATATCAGTACCAGTCGTAACCGCCACTGGCCAACTCCCATGGCCCTCAGCACATTCAGTTCAGGCCGGAGATCAAGAGTAAGCACACTGACAGAAATGGCAAAAGCGAGACCCGCCACCAGCAGGGTTGCCACGTTCAGCGCATCGGTAACGACAAAAGTACGGTCGAAGGTGGCCATAGAACGGGTGATCAGTTCACCGGTAAAATACAGTGTTCCGGCACTGGCCAGTTTGCTCAAATCCGGTTTATGCCCGGAGAGTGCTTGATTATCGTAATAAATCGCCGAAAGTCCGGCATACCCAGATGGCGGTGAAAATGCCGGAAGGGGCAATAAAAGCTGCGCTTCAGGATTACCATAGTCCGGATAAATTCCGGCAATCAAAAAGGCGTCACCGGATGTTTTGCCAGAGAGGCTGACCAGGGTGCCATCATCAGTTTGAATGTCGCTTAATACCACACTGTCGCCGGGCCTGATATTGAGCCGGAATGCCAGTTGCTGATTAACAAAAATCCCTTCCCTGGATACAAACTGTGACCACGCCTGCTCAGCGGATGAATATAATGCAAGGCTTTTACGGGCAATGTCGTCAACCGGAAAACTCTTCACTGAAACCGCCAGGCGTCTTTCAGTTGAAGGTACATTAAGACGAATAATGCCCCGCCCTTCATAGACTGAACGGGTTTGAACCTCATCGTCAATCAATTCCGGAGGTGACGGAGCGTCTGAATAAAAGTATGCCGGTGCGGACAAACGCTGCATCAGCCAGTCTTCAGTGGCCTGCCTGAAACTGTCTGTCATCACATTCATGCCGGTATTCGCGGTGAGAGCGATAAAAAATGCACAAACTGCCAGTTTACTCTTTGCAGAAAGTCGGTGCGTGCCCGCTGCCACATAAGACAATACCGGCATTGAAGACGGCACCAGCTTACAAACCATTGCTGTGAGCGCCGGCAACCACAGGATAACCAGCACACAGCCACTTAATAACACTGCGCCGGTGCTCACCAGCGCGGTCAGCGTACTGCCGGCACTAAAGTCAAAACCTGCCGCAATGCCAGTGACAATTACTGTAGTAAACAGGCGTCCGGCAACAGACAGTGTTGTCTGACCCTCACTGAAACGGCGCAGAGACAGTGCACCGGATAGCTGTTTGACCGGAATAGCAAAAAAGATCGCCAGCGCAATCACGCTGATGAGCCAGGCCAGCAGCACCAACTGCACAATAAAAGGTGAAGGTGAAATAAATACCCCGTCGAACAGGCCGGCAAACACAGACTGCAACACCGGAGTCAAACCTCTGGTAAGCCCGAGCCCGCAAAACACGCCCGCCGGCGCGGCGATAAAACAATACAGAATAAGTTCTGCAAACAGTGCCGTGAGTAAAGTCTGCTTTGCTGTACCCAGTTGCCTCAGCCGTATAATCGTTGCCAGCCTGGCGCGGTACATCAGCATGAGTGCATTTAAAATGATGAACAAAGCCACTACCGCCATGAGCATACCCATGGCCTGCAAATTTAATCTGAAGCTGGCTGACAACGTACCGGTTTCTGCCTGAACCGGCGGCGGTATAAAAGTAAGATGAGCAGGTAGTGCAGACTTTAGCTGTGCGATTTGTTGATCATCCGGGTCGCCTGCAACAATCAGCGCAGACAGAGGAGTGTTGTCAGGCGTAATCTCTTTCCGGTAAAAGTTTTGCAGACCAGTTACCAGTATATCCTCCGGCAGCCCCTGCACAGAGACAGGCTGACGGACAGGCGTCCCATCGCCGTACAGTTCCTGATTGTCACAGGTAAAGCCTGTAATAAACCCCGGTGCAGCATAGCTGACAATGCCTGATGAATTTCCCCGGTTGCCGGAGTCAAATAATGCAGAACCACCGGAAGCACTGTTGAATGTGCGGGACTGAACAGTCTTGTCAGGTAGCGACATTAGGGCCGTTTCATCAATACCGGTCAGGGTGACAGTTTTTGCGTTTTTACTTTGCTTTCTGTCGTTCCCGTTATCACCGCAGGAAAGTGTAATATCCCGCTGACTGATACCAATCAGTCCGGTAAACCCCTGCTTTCTTAACCGGATATAGTCTTGTTTGGTTAACGGCTCAACGTCAGAGCGCGGCGACACCGTACCGGCAGCAAAAAAACCGCGACTACCGGAAGCCAGCTCCCCCTGCCTTGCGCCTTCATTAATTAACCAGACGGCAGAGAGCCCGCCGGTGGCGACAAGTAATGCCATGAGAATAAGCAACGGCTGCCATGGCCGGGTCAGTGCCATTCTCAGAAAAACGTGCAGCACCGGAAACAAACCGTGCATGCCTCAGTCTTCCAGCTTTCCGTGACGTAACCAGCATTGCCGCTGCGCGAGAGCGGCTACTTCATTACTGTGTGTTACCACAACCAGCGTAGTATTCAGCTCACGGCACAATGCGTATAAAGCAGAAGATACTTTCTCACTGTTGTCTTCATCCAGATTGCCGGTAGGTTCATCTGCCAGAATGAGGGAAGGTTTATGAACGAGAGCACGGGCAATGGCAACCCGTTGCTGTTCACCGCCTGAAAGTAAGGCGGCAGACTGACCGGCCAGCGCGCTGATCCCAAGCCGTTGCATAATGTGCTGCTGATAATCACGATCCACATTGCCTTTTAACCTGGCGGTAAAGGCAATGTTATCTTCAACAGATAAACAACTCAGCAGATTGAAACTTTGAAAAACCACTCCCAGGTGTTCTCTGCGAAACCGGTCAGCCTGCTTCTCGCCCTTAAAAGGCAGAATAACGTTGTGAACAGTAATGGAGCCGCTGTCCGGTTCATCAAAACCGGCAATCAACGAGAGTAATGTAGACTTGCCGGAACCGGACGCGCCGCGGATACTGACAGACTGCCCGGTGTCGAGAGATAGATTGAGATCGTCAATAACAGGCTTATTGCCGTCGCCGAATTGCTTGCTAAGGTGGCGAATTTTCAACATGACTCTTTACTAACCCTGCATCTGTAAAGATGTCCGGAAAGGTGAAGCACCGGAAAATCAGCGCTCGCCTTCATTGCTGTTTGCTGCAGCTACATGAGCCTGCGTACCCCACAGCGGCACAGTGGATAAACTATGTTTGAAACTGCCGGAAGTCTCTTTCGTAGAATATGCCAGATACATCAATGTCTGGTTTTCCGCGTCGAGAATGCGCCGGATTTTCATTGACTTAAACAGTATGCTTTTAGACTTGGTAAACAGCACATCGCCGTCTTTTCCCTTGTCGATTTTATCTATCATCTCACGGGTAATCGGGCCGGTCTGACGGCAGGCAATGGAACTGTCTGACGGGTCGGAGAAATCCAGATTGGCTTCAATACTGGAGACATGGCAAGTCACACCGGTGACCACAGGATCGGTAAAGGCGTCCAGCTTAATATCTTTGGTGGTGAAAACACCCAGCGATACATCGCCAACTTCATTTCTGTCACAGCCACTTAATAATAAAACGGCTATAATACTGACTATCACCCGCATACCTGCTCCCCCGGTTAAGTTCATAGTTTTCTGCATCTTAGTACTGTTAATTCAGTATGGTGGATTACACCGGCTATATTAAACCCTTTTCAGTTTGAACCAACCTTCAATTGTGCCGTATCAGAAGCAGCACTCAGGAGAATACCGTGAAACAACCTTTACCTATGCAATTATTTGAGCTGTGGACACTGGCACCTCAGGTTATCGCCACCCGGTTAATGCAAATGACCACCACGTCGTACCCGGCAAAAAAATCCGAAGTGCGTGAAATGAATGAGATGTGGACAGAAAAGGTACAGGCCGTGGTCAGTGCCTGTCAGGCTGTAACGGCAGAATCCCTGCGTTTTCAGACAAAGATTTTTTCCGCAGTTGTCAGTAATGCCATGACCCCTGCACTCATTCCGCAAACCACAGCACAGGCGATGCTTCGCTACGGACCTGCAGCGGGTACGAAAATGACAGAGAAGCTGGTTCAGCCTTTTCACAAAAAAGTGAAGTCCAATGCCCGGCGTCTGCTGTAGCACCGGTCATCCGGTGCTTGAATGCTGCCCCGCAGGTATTGAAGAATGGACGATTTAGCCGGCTGCCAGCCAAATCCCGACACCGATCATCAGCGTGCCGGCAATCCTGTTCATCAACCTGACGTTACCGCTTTTCATCAACAGCGACCTCAACGAGCGGCCACCGGATGCATAAATCAGCAGGCAGGTGAATTCGAGCAGGAGAATAATCGCAATCAGGCTGACCAGCTGAGCTGCCAGCGGTGAGCCGGTATCAAGAAACGGTGGCAACAGCGCAACAAAAAATGCCCACCCTTTAGGATTAGCAATGGCAGTGATAAAACCCTGCATAATTAACGCTTTTTCCGTGGCCTGTGCCGCACTGTCAGTGCTGATGGCCATTTTGCCCCGTGACATCCACATTTGTATGCCGGTATAGGCCAGATAAACCCCGCCGGCATATTTAAGTACGGTGAACACATCCGGATAATTTAATAACAGTGCTGCCACACCGGCGGCAGAAAGTGTTGCCACCAGACCGACGCCGGCCAGTTCTCCCAGCATCATCCACAGTGCCCGCTTAACGCCGATACTCATGCCCAGTGTCATCGCCAGCGTCATGCACATACCCGGCGTCACAGAGACAAAGAAAAAGGTGGGAATAAAAACAGACAATAAGCCGGTGTTCATAAAATAATGTCCGCAAAAAAAGAGCATGGGAAATTGCCAGAAACCTTTGCAAAACGCAACGACGAGCTGGCAAAAATGAGGCAAATATACGCTTTGTCATGACCGTTTGCCCCTGCACCGGTTGCGCCGGCCAGCACAGTTAATTAGACTGACCGGCAACGGATTATCACGATGAACACTATGAGCACTACTCTTTACGGTATCAGTAACTGCGATACCATCAAAAAAGCCAGAAAGTGGCTTGAACAGCAAAATATCCCTTTTACTTTTCACGATTACCGTAAAGACGGTCTGGACGAAGCCTGGCTTAAAGAAACAGAAAGTCATCTGGGCTGGGAAAACCTGCTGAATAAACGGGGCACTACTTTTCGTCAGTTGCCGGAAGAAGACAAAACAGATTTAACCCGTGATAAGGCTCTGAGCCTGTTACTGGCAAATCCGTCGATGATCAAACGCCCGGTGCTTATTCACAACAACAGCTACCATCTTGCTTTTAAACCTGCTCAATATGAGGAGGTTTTTGCCTGATGAGTACTGTTATCGATGTTGCCAAAAACCTGATCAACCGCCGCTCAGTCACACCTGAAGATGCCGGTTGTCAGGAATACATGACAGCCTGGCTGGACGAGTCAGGTTTCAACCATGAAACCATGGTATTCGACGATACCACGAATTTATGGTCCCGACGGGGCACTGAAGCTCCCCTTTTGTGCTTTGCCGGTCATACCGACGTTGTGCCAAGCGGGCCGGAATCAGCCTGGCAAACACCGCCGTTTATCGCCACTGAAAAAGACGGCTATCTGCATGGCCGCGGTGCAGCAGATATGAAAGGCAGTCTGGCAGCGATGATGGTCGCTACCCGCAGATTCGTTGCTGACTATCCAAATCACAAAGGCAGCATCGCCTACCTCATCACCAGTGATGAAGAAGGACCTTTTATTAACGGCACCACCCGCGTTATCGACACGCTGGAAGCCCGGAACGAGAAAATTACCTGGTGCATCGTGGGCGAACCCTCCTCCACTTCACAGGTGGGAGATGTGGTGAAAAACGGCCGCCGTGGTTCTCTTACCGGTGATATGACAGTAAAAGGTATCCAGGGTCACGTGGCGTATCCTCATCTGGCTAAAAACCCGGTGCACGATGCCGCTCCTGCGCTGGCCAGCCTGAGTCAGGCACACTGGGACAACGGCAACGAATTCTTCCCGCCCACCAGTTTTCAAATCTCCAATATTCATGCAGGAACAGGTGCAGGCAATGTCATTCCGGGCACCTGTGAAGTGTGTTTTAACTTCCGCTTTTCAACAGAAGTCACCGACCGGGAATTAATTGAGCGGGTCACCACCATTCTGGATGGCCACGAACTGGATTACCATATCGACTGGACCTTTAACGGTCAGCCGTTCCTGACAGACTCCGGGGATCTGGTTGAGGCGACACAGGCAGCGATCAGTCACGTGACCGGCAGAGAAACAGAATTATCCACTGCCGGCGGCACCTCTGACGGCCGCTTTATAGCGCCTACCGGCGCACAGGTCGTTGAACTGGGTCCGGTGAATGCCACTATCCATAAAATCGACGAATGCGTATCGATGGCCGATCTGGAAACGCTGACTGATATTTATTACGACATCATGGTCAGGTTGCTGGCATGAGTATGACGGCATGGCTGGGTATTGATAATCCGTTTCTGGTTCCTCTTGATGATAAGTTCTCCATACACCGTGAGGTAAAAGAACCATGGCTTGCTTTGCAGCGGGCCGCACAGGAGGAAGGGCTCGATTGTCAGCTGGTCAGCAGTCACCGTGACTTTACCCGTCAGCTGGCTATCTGGAACAAAAAATGGCGTGGTGAAGCCACCTTGTATGACGCGCAGGGAAAGGCCCTCAATCACAGCGCCCTGTCAGATGATGAAAAAATTGATGCCATCCTGACCTGGTCAGCATTGCCCGGCGGCAGCCGTCATCACTGGGGATCAGATATTGACGTATTTGATAAACAGGCAGTGAATGAATGGGGACAGTCCTTCGAACTGGTAGACAGTGAATACCGGGAATCCGGTCCCTGCTTCGGACTGGCCTGCTGGATGGATGAAAATCTGCACCGCTTCGGTTTTTCACGGCCGTTTCTGGAAGACAGAGGCGGCGTGGCTGTGGAATTATGGCATCTGACTCACACGTCAACAGCCAGCACATTTGAACAACAACGCCGCGCAGATGCGCTGGCAGACGCCCTGAAACAGGCAGACATGGAAGGCAAAGAAGCAGTGCTCAAACGCATTGATTCACTGTTTGAGCGTTATGTACTGAATAAGGGGATAAGATGAGTACCGGATGGTTGATTCTCATCATTTTACTGGCCGCCGGCTTTATCATCGGCAACATTTTACTGCTTAAGTCGTCGTCAAAGTTCAGAGTTCCGAAAGACTTCACGCCGCGAAAATGGGATGACGAAGAAGACAAATAATCGTCTTCTTCTCATTATTACCCGTTAATCCGTATCGCAGTGCCACTGATACTGACCATCAGCATACTGCCTTTTTCACCGATAACTTCATAGTCGATATCAATACCCACAACCGCATTTGCGCCCATGGCACGGGCTTCCTGTTCCAGCTCTGCGAAAGCCATTTTACGTGCTTTGGTCAGCTCATCTTCATAGGAACCTGACCGCCCGCCTACGATATCGCGGATTGAAGCAAACAAATCTTTAAAAATGTTCGCGCCCATGACCGCCTCGCCGATGACGATACCGTGATATTGCGAAATGGTTTTACCTTCAATACCGGGTGTTGTTGTTAAAATCATCTTTTTTCCTCCGTTGAAAAAGCGTTTTTCAATGCCTCAATGCGTGCTGCCAGTTCACTGTCACCATAAGGTATAGCTGGCTGCCTTCCCCACACAGGCGCAGGCCAGGCGATATCCTCTTCATAACGGCAAAGGTGATGAATATGCAGTTGCCTGACCACATTACCCAGTGCAGCAATGTTCAGTTTATAAGGCGCATACAATGAGGATAATACCTTACAACATAAGCGGGACTCCTGCACATACTGCTGCATTTGCCGGTCATCAAGCTCGTGCAACTCTGCCAGACCTTCGATACGGGGAACGAGGATAAGCCAGGGAAACTGACTGTCGTTCATCAGCAGCACGCGGCATAGTGGTAAATCGGTTACCAGCACCGTATCGTTTTGTAAGCGCTCATCGAGTTTAAACATTAATGTACTCCAGTGAAGCCGGAACGACCGTGAGAATAGCACGCTGCCCGATAGCCACATTGGCGTTGGGAAACACCACTGCTTCGCCGTCCTGTTCAGCAAAATATTCTGCGCCGGTTTCAGATGCCAGCTTATCGCCTTCTGCAAAATCCATGAAATTGGGTGTATCGTCTGCAAAATGCAGTACAAAATCGTCAGCCTGCTTATTGATCACCTGATTAACCCGGTAAATCACCATATCAGATAAATCGTCATTCAATGATATTTGCTGCTCACACACCAGCGAGATAAGCGCATTTCTCGCCTCTTCAAACCGCGCCATGTCGTTCTGACCAAAGGGCTGCACTTTTCCAAGCTCAACGGTAAACGAATGGGCGCCGTGATTCAGTGACGAGTGATAGCTGTAGGTGGTGGTCGGAGACTCTGAAAGTAAAATCGTTTTTACACCACAGGCCTTCATAAACGACAGTTGCTCACGGCTATAGGGTTTGCCATGGAGGAACGGATACACTGCGAATTTTTCGTTTTTAGATTCACGGATAGCGGTGTGCAAATCATAGTGCAGTATCTCAGCGTTATCTCCGGCATCAGCGAAGAATGCCGCCATGGTATCTTCAAGTTGCTTCGCTCTGATACGCTCATCATTCACAAGCCCTTCTCCGGCTGAATGCGCGCCACAAAACAGCCGGTTCATATTTTCTTCGGTGAAGCGTTTCGCAATGGCCATGGCATCCAGGTTCCCGAATTGAAACAGCACCGCATGCGCTGGTACAAGAGAACCGGTAAACAGGCGTTTTACCATGTCATCACAGATTTCAACGGGGGCGGTTTCATTGCCGTGAACGCCGGAGGAGAGCACAATGTATTTACTGTCAGCATTAAGCGTTTGAGGGTAAAAAGCGACAATGCCTGGCGCAATGATGTGAACACGCACACCGTTTTCAAGTTGCAAAGTCTGAGGTTCAACAATATCAGAAGAAAAACGGGAGAGATTGAGAAAATCGCCGTGGGCGAGCAAGCGGGTACGCATGGATATCCTGTCGTTTATGCAATTAATACCGCAGGATTCTATCTATTGTGCAGCTAAAAAGCCAAACCTGACCGGTTTACACCAGCATCCTGCGTAAAGGAGAGTCGCCAATCATAATATCCTGGTGGGCAAGACTGATAAATTCATTAAGTGGTACAGCGCGGGAAAACAGATACCCCTGGCCTGTCAGAATGCCTATTTCTCTTAAGGTATGCAGCTGTTCTGTTGTTTCCACCCCTTCTGCAATCACCTGGCAATTTTTTGCTTTGCCGATAATTTTAGCCGCTTCAATAATGGCACGGTTCACCGGGTTGTCCCCCAGTTCCATCACAAATGACTTATCAATCTTGAGAGCATCAATATTAAGTTCCCGGATAAACGCCAGGTTGGAGTAGCCTTTTCCGAAATCATCCACCGCAATGCCGATACCCAGAGCACCCAGCTCATGCAGTTGCTTTTTCACCATCAATGAGTTCGAAAGGGCGACGTCTTCTGTCAATTCCAGTTCAAAACGGCTGAGATCCAGTGTGTATTTATCTCTGAGACGGACCAGCGCGGGAATGAGTTTACTGTCGTACAGCTGTGTCGGCGAAATGTTCACTGACAATGAAACGTTCAGGCCCTGCGCATCCAGTTTCACCATGTTCTGAAATGCCTGTTCGAAGGTCCAGTAAGCCAGTTCATTCATCATGTTGTAGGATTCTGCGGCTTCAATCAGCGGACCCGGAAACAACACACCGTCCAGCGGATGATTCCAGCGTAATAAACATTCTGCACCGGTAATTTGCAGCGTATTCAGATCAACCTGAGGCTGGAAATACAGTTCCAGCTCATTTTGTTGCAGTGCCCGCTTGAGATCGGCTTTCAGTGCAAGGCTCCGTCCTGTCTCCGCTTTTTCATCCATGGACATAACATGGAAGTTTTCATACTTATTTTCTTTCGCCTGCTTGAGGGCAGCCTCTGCACGGGAAACAAACGCAGTAATATCGAACTTATCCTGCTTACCACTGACCGCCCCGACATTAAAATCAGCAATAAAAGCATGATTGCCGTGATGCATAGGGGTTTTGAAGTGTTCGACGATATGCTCAAACGTAGCACGGAGTTCTTTCTGTTTGATTTTGTCAGGAAAAATAATACCGAAAACATCACCGCTGATGCGGCCGAAACGCAGGGGTTCATCAAAGAGCAGAATGATCCGGTTCGCGATTTCCAGCAAAAACTGGTCTGCGACATTGATACCAAGACTGGTAGTCACGTCGGAAAAACGTACCACATCGATAAGCATCAGGGAGACATGCTTATGTTTTTCCGCACATTGCTCTATGGTATCGATAA